>DATAMD010000136.1:0-15461 GCA_036260755.1 Chitinophagaceae bacterium
TTTTTAATGGTTTCAATCATGCTGGTAAGCAGTTTTACTGCTCTGCCGCATAACGAATTGCCTTTCGATCAAACTAGAACCGTACAATTTTATCCCAACCCTGCTTCTTCAGTTATTTATTTTGAGTTCCCTTCAAATTTCGAAAAAGAAAATTATTCGCTTCACATCTATAATTTCCTCGGAAAAAAAATGAACGAGCTGCAAATCAACAGCAGCAAGCTTTCTGTTCAATTAGATAATTATTTACGCGGACTATACATTTTTCAGATCCGCGATAAAATGGGCGCCATTATCGAATCGGGCAAGTTTCAGGTAGTAAAATAATTTTTTGTAGCCAGCTTTTATTTTTCATGGCATCGCCTGTTGCGTCGCATCATGCCGATTGTATCGGCATCCCGATTTCATCGGAACTTGTACCGTAGATTCATAACTCATAATTTATAACTCATAATTCAAAACATATCAATGGAAAATATTTTAAACATCATTACCGAAAACCAGCAGATGATCTACATCGTAATACTGATGGTTTTTCTCGGTATCGAAGTAATTGGCCGTGTGCCAAGCGTGTTGCACACACCGTTGATGAGCGGCGCCAATGCCATTCATGGTGTGGTAATTATTGGTGCCATCATTGTTATGGGCAAAGCAAGTACCGATAATTATTTAGCATTGGTTTTGGGTTTCTTAGCTGTTGTGCTGGGAACATTAAATGTGGTGGGTGGCTTTGTGGTAACCGACCGAATGCTCGAAATGTTTAAGAAGAAAAAATAAAAGCTTCCCCAACCCCTCCAAAGGAGGAGCTAAAAAATATTTAATATGGAACTCAATATATTGACACTCGCTTACATCATCGGTTCAGTAACTTTTATTCTCGGATTAAAAATGTTATCCAATCCTGCCACAGCTCGCAGAGGAAACTTAATTGCTGCAGGCGGCATGAGCATTGCCATATTTGCAACTATCTTTTTGTATCAAACCGAAGATGGTAAAGGATTACATAATTATGCATGGATATTTTCCGGAATCATTATCGGCAGCATCATCGGCACATTGGCTGCAAAAAAAGTAAAGATGACGGCCATGCCCGAAATGGTAAGTATGTTCAACGGTATGGGCGGTGCCTGTGCGGCATTAATTTCGGCTGTTGAATTCGATCATGTGTACCGCGAATTCAGATTAGATGCAAACATTTTTTCCGATGCTGTTTCTTTTGGCCATTATTTTACCATCAGCGCAGGTGCCATTATCGGCAGTGTTTCTTTTGCAGGAAGTATGATTGCATGGGGAAAATTAAACGGGCGCATCAAAGATTTTACATTCAAAGGCCAGCATATCGTTAACCTTTTATTTTTTGGTTTTATATTAGTTGTTGCGGGATTAACGTATTGGTCTAATTCATCCATCACCAATATTTGGTTTTTAATCACCATGCTTTCTGCATTGATTTATGGCATCATGTTCGTGTTGCCGATTGGCGGTGCCGATATGCCCGTTGTTATTTCGTTATTAAATTCTTTTACCGGTGTTGCTGCGGCTTGCGGCGGATTTTTATATAATAATAAAGTAATGCTTACCGGTGGTATTCTGGTTGGTGCCGCAGGTACACTGTTAACAATATTGATGTGCAAAGCCATGAACAGAAGTTTGCTGAATGTGTTGATTGGTTCTTTCGGCGCATCCAATGCAGCGGCCGCTGGTACAAAAAAACAAGCAGGTAATTACAAAGAAATTTCTGTTACCGATGCAGCCATGTTAATGAGTTATGCAAAAAAAGTTTTTATTGTTCCCGGTTATGGATTAGCCGTTGCACAGGCACAACATACCTGCCATGAATTAGAAAAATTGTTAGAAGAAAAAGGTGTTGAAATTAAATATGCCATTCATCCTGTTGCAGGCCGTATGCCGGGCCACATGAACGTTTTATTAGCCGAAGCCGATGTGAGTTATGATAAATTAATGGAAATGGAAAATGCCAACGACGAATTTAAATCAACCGATGTTGTTTTAATTCTTGGTGCCAACGATGTGGTAAATCCTGCTGCTAAAAACGATCCGTCATCGCCAATTTATGGCATGCCTATTTTAGAAGTGGAGCAGGCGAAAACGGTTATCGTAAATAAACGAAGCATGAAACCCGGTTATGCCGGAATCGAAAACGATCTTTTCTATCAACCAAAAACATCCATGCTTTTCGGCGATTCAAAAGCTGCACTGCAAAAATTAATTGCAGAAATAAAAGCGATATAATTTTATGTAGCCAACATTGGTATTTCAATGAAACACCTGTTGCGTCGCACTCTTCAGCGGTTGGAAATATATTGAACATTCACTCAATGTTGCTTGTCGAATTTTTTATTAACTTTATCACAAACGAAATGGTATGGAACAATTATTAATTACAGTTAATTCAAGAGATACTTCTACAGCAATTAAAAATTTTATCAGTCAATTTAAAGATGCTTCCTGCGAAGAACAAATGCCCGATACAGATGAATATTATTTATCAACCTACGGCATTAACAAAAGTTCTTTCGAAGAAAAATTAAATAAAGGAATTGCCGAATCCGTACTTGGAATTACAAGATCGTGGGCTGATGTAAAAGAAGAATTGGTTGCCAAAATAAAAGCTCATGCGAAAAATTGAATTATCTGAGCAGGCAGAAAAAAGATTATCCGAAATTATGGACTATTATCTTTCACGGGAAAGTGTTGAACGCACACAAAAAGTTGTAGAATCTTTCGAAGCATCATTTAATAAAATTGCCGACAATCCGTTTGTTTTCAGAAAGTTTTTCTCGACCGAATTCATAAATCTCGACATTCGCATTTGCCCTCATTTCAATACTTACCACATTTATTTTATTGTGTACGATGATCGTGTAAGGATCGCAGAGATATTTCATCTAAAACAAAGCGATGAAAAATTAATGCTTGGGCTGTAATTTTTTCTTTTACAGTTATTCCTTCATCCATTCTTTTATTCTTCTAACACTTATCTTCGCCCCATGTTACCACCGCAACTCATACAATCGTTACAAGGCGTAAAAGGCTTTAACAGCAAGGCTTTCGAGGAAGTGCATGTTTCGGAAGAGCAGGTAACATCCGTAAGATTTAATCCTGCCAAGCAAGCTTTAATTGAACGTGAACATCGGTTGACTGTCGACGGTCAACGGTCAACTGCCGTGCCGTGGTGCGAGTTTGGACATTATCTCAGCGAACGTCCATCATTCACTTTCGATCCGTTATTTCATGCAGGCGCATATTATGTGCAGGAAGCGAGCAGCATGTTTTTATGCGAAGTATTAAAACAAACCGTTGGATCATCAACACAAAAAAAAGTGTTGGATTTATGCGCAGCACCGGGAGGTAAATCAACTTTACTGGCTTCGTATTTTACCGACGGATTAATTGTAAGCAACGAAGTAATTAAATCGAGAGCCGCCATTCTAACCGAAAATATAATTAAGTGGGGAAGTGATAATGTTGTTGTTACCAATAACGATCCGAAAGATTTTCATCGGTTAGAAAATTATTTTGATGTGATAGTTATTGATGCGCCATGTAGCGGCAGCGGATTATTTCGTAAAGATGCAAACGCCATCAACGAGTGGAGCGAAGAAAATGTAAAGCTCTGCAGCCTTCGCCAGCAAAGGATTGTAGCCGATGTGTTACCGGCATTAAAACAAAACGGAATTTTAATTTATTCAACCTGCTCTTATTCGAAACAGGAAGATGAAGATGTTCTTGATTGGCTGATCGATAACTGTCATCTGTCATCCGTCAACTGTCAACTGTCATCCGATTGGAATATTGTAAAAGTTGAAAGCGATAAACATCATGCATTCGGTTATCGTTTTTATCCCGATAAAATTAAAGGTGAAGGATTTTTTATTGCAGCATTAAAAAAAATAAATCGCGAAGAAGAAACTTATCAGCAGGAACAAAATTTAATTTTTCCCAACAAACAAGAATTAAATCAACTGCAATCTTTTATTTCGTTGCCTCAAAATTATATTGTGTTTAAACAAAACGATGCATTGCGCACCATCAAAGAAATTTGGGTGACATCATTAAAAAATTTAGCAAAACATTTATACATCAAAAAAGCAGGAGTGGAACTGGGCATCATCAAAGGGAAAGATTTTATCCCGTCGCACGAACTGGCAGTTAGCCTGCTGCCTTTGCAAAACTTCGCTGCCATTGAATTACAGAAAGAAGATGCTTTGCAATATTTAAAAAGAAAAGATTTTGTTGCCGATGCGCCAAAAGGCTGGACATTCGTTAAACATTGCGGACTGCCATTGGGCTGGATAAAAGTTTTACCCAACCGCATTAATAATTATTATCCGCAGGAGTGGAGAATCTTAAAAGATTAATTTTACTTTGACAAAAATGTATTTATTATGAATTGGATGAATAAAAATTTCTCTGTTGTTTTTTTTTGTGATGATGATTTCATTTTCGGCAACTGCGCAAAATAAAGAAGTGCAACATGTGGTGAAGAGTGGTGAATCTTTATCGAAACTTGCACAAAAATATCATACCACTGTTGGCGATATTATGCGTGCCAACAACATGAACACCAAAAGTATTTTGAAAATTGGCAAGAAAATAATAATTCCAACCGCATCAACATCTTCAGCAATTAAAGAAGAACAAAATAATAATCTGGTAAAACCATCGGCAATAAAACAAGTTGCCAAATTAAATAAGGATACAAATTTTACCATTCATTTGGTAGAAGAAAAAGAAACATTGTACAGCATCAGTAAAAAATACAATGTTACCGTAGCGCAATTAATACAATGGAATGATTTGCGAAACGATAATATTCAAACCCATCAAAAATTAATCATCATTCCGCAAACAAAAGAACAGATTGCAGGCAATGCATCTGCTGCTGATAAAATAATTGAAAAGAAAACAGTTGCGCCGGTTCAACAGCAAACACCTGTTGTTACTGAAAACAAACCTGTTGAAAAAGTTGAAACAAATACTCCCGTAAAAAATGTATTGCCTGTAGGTAATGCCGCTGTTTCAAAAGAAAACGAATCAACAGTAAATTCAAAAAATGTTGGCACCGAAGGCTATTTTGCTTCAATGTATCAAAACGGTAAAAACGAATTGTCGGGCGAAGCCGCTACTTTAAAAACTGCAAGCGGCTGGTTAGATAAAAAATATTATGTGCTCGTTAATAATATTGATGCCGGAACAATTGTCAGGATAAGTGCAAATAATAAAACTGTTTTTGCAAAAGTGCTGGGCCCCTTGCCCGATGTGAAAGAAGATAATGGTTTGTTATTGCGCATCTGTAATGCTGCTGCAACCGAGTTAGGCGCTGCCGATTCGAAATTTGCAGTTACTTTAAATTATTAATTTTATTATCCGTTTAAATTGATAAAACACCAAAATATGAGAAAGAATATTTTTTTATTTATTACTGCATGTACAGTTTCATTTGTTTCGTTTGCACAAACAGTTTCTAAACCTGTACCCGAATTTTTGCAGGTGCATAAATTAAAAGCTACATCGGTTAAGAATCAGGCAATGACCGGCACTTGCTGGTGCTTTGCAACAACATCACTTGTTGAAAGCGAAAGCAACAGAAAAATTCAGAAAGAAATTGATTTGAGCGAAATGTTTACGGTTAGAAATATTTATATCGAAAAAGCAAAAAATTATATTTTGCGGCAGGGTAAAACACAATTTGGCGAAGGTGGTTTAGGCCACGATATGATTAGATCCGTTGCAACCTATGGCGCCATTCCGCTCAGTGTTTATACGGGTTTGCCGGCAGGGCAAGCAATGTATAATCATGCTAAACTGTTTACTTCGCTTCAAAATTATTTGGATGATGTTCTTAAAAAAACACCGATTGATGATGACTGGCTTTCGGGGTATATTAAAATTTTAGACAGCACATTAAGCGAACCTCCTTCAAAATTTAATTATCAGGGAAAAGAATACACAGCAAAAACTTTTGCAAAAGAAGTGTTGCATTTTAATGCCGATGATTATATCAGCCTAACATCATTCACTCATCAACCTTTTTACAAACCTTTTATTTTGCAGGTACCTGATAATTTTTCGAATGGTTTGTTTTACAATCTTCCGCTAAGCGAATTAATTGAAGTAACCAAATCTGCCATCAGCAAAGGTTACACGGTTAGTTGGGATGCAGATGTTAGTAATAACGGTTTTAAACAGGGAATTGCATTGGCATTAAATCTCAACGATAAAATAAAATACAATAAAGATTCTATCACTGCCGATATGCCCGAAATGCCCTACACGCCTGCAATTCGTCAGTATTTGTACGAAAACTTAACAACACAAGACGATCATTTGATGCACTTAACAGGCATGGAAAAATCGAAAGGCGGCAAAACATTTTTTATTGTAAAAAATTCTTGGGGTAAAGTTGGCCCCTGCGATGGTTACATCAATGTTTCCGAATCGTATTTTGCCATCAATACCATCAGTATTGTTTTGCCAAAAGCGGCATTATCAAAAACATTATTGCTTAAGTTAGGATTTAAAAATTAATGTTGCGGACTGATGTTTTTTATGGCCTGCCCGAACGTAACAACTAAATATTTTTTTATGATACCGGCGTCCTGTACGGGCGGGCAACACCTGTTGCGTCGCACACTTGAGCTTTCTTTTCCTTACTCTACTTTAAGCGTATTAAAATAAAAAAGAGTGAAACAAATTTGTTTCACTCTTTTAAAATTATTATTCAATAATTATTTTTCACGAGATTCTTTCAATTGCATCATCGAAATAATCTGGCGCATATTATTTTCCATTCCTTCCGGGCTGCCGTCTAAAAATATCACATTACCTTTTCCGAATTCAGCAAAGTTTTTAATTGCTTCGGTCCACATGCTAAACAAAATAACATTGGTATCTAAATTTGCTTCCTTCATTTGTTCTGCAGCCTGGCTCATACCTTTGGCCACTTCTTCACGAAACAAAGCCACACCTTGTCCGCGTAAACGTGCTGCTTCTTTTTCAGCCTCAGCCGAAATTTTAATGGCATTACCTTCGGCTTCTGCAGCTTTTGTTTTTGTTATCAGTAAAGCCTGGCCTTCGTTTTCGGCTGCTGCTTTTAAATTATTACTGGCAACAACTTTGCTCATACTTTCCATGATCACCTGATCGAAAGTAATATCGTTAATTTGCAGGTCCTGCAAATGATAACCCCATTCTTCCAGCGATTTATCAATTTGTTCTTTTACAAATTCAACAATTTCTCTGCGCAGCAATAAAATCTCTGCTTGTTTTTTTGTGGCAACAAATCCACGGATACTTCCTTCAACGGTGCGTATTAATGCCTGCATCAAATCTTTATCGCTGATGAATTTAAAAGCAACATTTTTTATAGTTTGTTCATCCTGATTAATCACAGAATAGAGCAACATACTTTTAAAATAAACATTTGCCTGATCGAGTGTTACGGCCTGAAATTCTAATTCAACCGAACGGTTTTGAATACTTACTGTTTTATAAACCTGTTCGATGAGAGGGATTTTAAAATTCAATCCCGGCCTAAGAATACGTTGATATTTTCCAAACATGGTTATTACAGCAATGCTTCCCTGATTAACAGTAACCAAACCGCTAAAAATGATGAAGGCTAAAACAATTACCCACCAAAAATTGATTAAGATATTCATGATTTAAAAATTTCATGTAAGGTATTAAATAAAAATAAATGATACGCTGTTGAGGGATTAATATTATTCGGGCATTTTGATAAAATATTTTTTTCGAAAAAAAATCCCGTCAAGAATTACAATTTTTTAAAGAAATGATGGTGCCTTTAAAAAAAGAAATTCGAAAATTATTGTTTTTTGAAAAACTGATTTCAATCATAAAATTATATGACATCAGTCATATTAGAAATTCCTAAATAAATCATCTTTGTGTAAACAAATCAATGTTGTAACAATGAAAAATTTGCAATTAATCAAAACACTCAAAAATGCAAGATTAGTAATCACAGCATTTTTGTTAACATGCGTATTTACATCAATATCAAACAAAAGCGAAGCACAATCTACTAAAGCCAAACCATGGATTGCACCTGCTTCAGCCAATCAGTTAAAAAACCCATTTGATGGAGATGCAAGTGCAGCTAAGGAGGGAAAGAAATTGTATGTTACTTATTGCACCCCCTGCCACGGAAACAGTGGTAAAGGAGATGGTATAGCCGCAGCTGCTGTAAATCCTAAACCGGCCGATCATACTTCTGCAGCAGTCCAAGATCAAACCGATGGTGCTATTTTCTGGAAAATGACAGAAGGAAGAGGCCCGATGATTTCTTACAAACAACTTTTAAAAGATAATCAACGCTGGCAATTGGTTAGTTACATTAAAACGATGGGAAAGAAAAAATAGTCCAACTTCCAAAAGCAATTCAACCAAATATATTTTTTAAATAAAAATTTATAACTGTGAAACAAAATTTTTCATTTAAAAGTTATGGTTTATTAATCATTCTTTTAATGGGCATTTTTGCTCGCTCTTTTGCCCAAACTACTGCTGCAGTTGATTCTTCTGTTTATGACAGACTCAACTATTTAGAAGAGCAAATCAATTATCATAAATCAGGCGACGATCATTTTATGGTTGTTGGATTAACCACTTTTGGTTTTGCCAGCAATAAAACCACAAACACTTTAAATGGTGTTACAACAAAAAGCAGAACAAACAGTTTTGCTGATGCAAATCATTACGAATTTAGCCCGATGTTTTTATGGCGTCACGGTAAAAAATTTTTAATGGAATTTGAACCTTCTTTTGCTAACAATGGATTAGGTGTAAACTGGGCCGACATTTCTTATTTTGCTACTCCCAATTTAATTATAAGGGCCGGTTATTTAGTGTTGCCATTTGGAACTTATTCAAAGAAACAAGCTGCAGGATGGATTAATAAATTGGCTACCGATCCAATGGGAATTACAGCTTTACCAACTACAGATTATGGTGTAGAAATTGAAGGTGGCTTGCCTATAGGAAGTATGAAAATGAATTATGATTTTGCTTTGTCGAATGGCTTGCAATTAAACGCAGACGGAACTTTGACAGGAGGTAATATTGTTGATAATAATAACAATAAAACTTTTACAGGTCGCTTAGGGATACTTCCTTTTTCTAACTCTTCTTTAGAATTAGGTGTTTCGGGCATGTTTGGTAAAGTAGGTAATTATGGAAGCAGCTTTCAGGATGTAAAAGGAAATATGTATGCTTTTGATTTGAATTATGTAAAAACTTTTGTTCCTATTTTATTAAATATAAAAGGGCAATATAACATTGTAAATATCGGAGATGCAAATTATGTTAGCCCGGTTGATACAACGCAAACATATACTTTCAAAAATCACAGCACTGCCGGGTTTATCCAATGTGCAATCCGCCCAACAGGCATTCAGGCATTGCATGATCTTGAATTAGCAGCCAGATACACAACTTATTCAACACCTTCCAATTCTACATTTGGGAGTGATCAACATTCATTTTCAATAGGCTTGAATTATTGGCTAAGTTGGAGAGCTGTTGCCAGAATTACATACGAAACTTATACAGGAAATAGTACTGCAAGTCAGGCATTGAATGCTTTTACCGGTACTACTAATTCTAATACTTTGTATTTACAATTCTCTATTCAACTTTAAATTTCTATTTTATGAAAAAATATAGATCACTTCATACGGTATCATTGGGATTGATTATTTTATTTAGTATTATCACCTTATCCTCAATGAATAGTTGTGTGCCTTCTAAAGCTGTTGCTGCAAAAACCGGTGTTCAACTATGGAGCGAAAATTGTCAACGCTGCCACAACACTCCATCTCCGGCAACATTCTCTCCCGAAATTTGGGAAACAGTTGGTATGCACATGCAAACAAGAGCATTGCTTACCGAAGCAGAAAGAGATAAAATTGTTGAGTTCTTAAAATCAGCCAGATAATTTTATAAAATTTAAAGAGTCATGATACATATTCATGGCTCTTTTTTTCTAACTTTTTTCTTCCCATACCTGCGCCAGGTGTACTAACATTTCAACTGCTTTTTGCATGTCTTTAATGCCAATCCATTCATGCTTGCTGTGTATGGCTTGCATGCCCGTAAATAAATTAGGGCAAGGTAATCCCATAAAACTTAAACGGCTTCCATCGGTACCGCCGCGTATGGGTTCATTCATCATATTCAACCCTGCGCGTTGATATGCTTCGGTTGCAAAAGCAACAATTTGCGGATGCAGGTCTAACACTTCTTTCATGTTGCGGTATTGTTCTTGCACTTCAAATTCAAAACTTGCTTTCGGATATTTTTTCATGATACCGGTAACAATATTTTTTAATTGTGCTTCATGATTTAAAAGATTAGCCGTAATAAAATCGCGAATAATAAATTCTATGAAAGCCTTTTCTGCCAAGCCTTCTGCACGAACAGGATGAATAAAACCTTCTCTTTTTTCTGTTACTTCGGGCGCCAATGTTTCTTTTGGCAATGCAGCTAAAATTTCGCCTGCAATTTTTATTGCATTCACCATTTTATTTTTTGCAGTACCGGGATGCGAAATAACACCATGTATTGTTATCGTTGCAGCATCGGCACTAAACGTTTCATTTTCCAGTGTTCCTGCTTCGCCGCCATCTAATGTGTATGCATAATCGGCGCCCAATTTCTTCAGATCAATTTTTGCTGTGCCTTGCCCAACTTCTTCGTCAGGAGTAAATAAAATTTTTATGGCGCCATGTTTTATTTCAGGATGATTGATAAGATAATTTGCCATGTCCATAATAATTGCCACACCTGCTTTATCATCTGCTCCCAATAAAGTTTTGCCGCTTGCAGTGATGATGGAGTGTCCGATATGTTGTTTTAAATATGGATAATCTTTTACATTGATGATCTGTGTTTTATCATCGGGCAAAATAATATCATCTCCGCTGTAATCCTTGTGCAGCAATGGTTTTACGTTGGTTCCGCTGCAATCGGGTGCAGTATCAACATGAGCGCAAAAACAAATTACCGGAATGTTTTTATTTGTGTTCGATGAAATAGTTGCATACACATAGCCAAACTCATCGGCATGTGCATCAGTAATCCCTATTGATTTTAATTCTTCGGCTAAAAGATCGGAAAGATTTTTTTGTTTGGCAGAACTGGGATGCGTATTACTTTGCGGATCGCTCTGCGTATCAATCTGCACATAACGCATGAATTTTTCGGTTACTGTGAATTTGTAATTATCGATCATGAATCTTAATTTGTGCAGCAAGATAATTAAACGATGAATAATAAACCGATGATTCAACAGGGATGGATGCGTGCATTGTTATTTGTTTTGCTTGGCTTTCCGCTAACATTTGTGATCGGATTTGGAATCGATATTGCTGCTAACGGAGTTTATGGAAATGATTTTATAATAGGATCGGTAGATATAGGGGCGTTTTTAAAAAGTTATGTAATAAAAAATATCGCCATAATTTTTATTGTTTGGTTTTTCAGGATTGTGATCGATAAAGAATCTTTTTTTTCATTAGGTTTCGAATGGAAAGGCCATCAACTGGATGCATGGACGGGTTTGTTTGGTGCATTGCTGATATTATTTGTTGGCTCATTAATTCTTGTCGTTAATAAAAATTTATATTTCACCAATGCATTTTTTAATTTTTCCGATTTCGCTGCAGGCATTGTATTATTTATCACCGTTGCATTTGTTGAAGAAATTGTTTTCCGGGGTTATTTATTAAATAATTTATTGCAAAGTATTAATCAGTGGTGGGCATTAATTATTAGTGCAGCTTTATTTGCCATTATGCACATTCAAAATAATCATTCCAGTATTTTATCGGTCATCAATATTTTTATTGGAGGCATGGTACTTGGAATAAATTATATCTGCACAAAAAATTTATGGTTCTCTATTTTCTTTCATTTTGGCTGGAATTTTTTTCAAGGCTCGGTTTTGGGTTATCCAATCAGCGGTATTGATGTTGGAAGCGGCATCATGCAGCAATCGCTCAATGGTGCCGAAAAATTAACCGGTGGCGAATTTGGTTTTGAAGGATCTATTTTCTGCACTTCATTACTTGCATTTATGCTGATTATTTTTTCGTGGTATTTCAGCAAAAAAATGGTTACAGCAACAGTTAACAATTAATTTACTCCTCATTTTTTTATTCCGCTATTGCAAAATCAAAATTTGTTTTATATTTTGTTTCTGCAAAAAATACCATTATGAAAAAAACTATCATTGCATCTTTAGTGGGTGCACTTCTTATGTTCTGCTGGCAATTTCTTTCGTGGGGACCATTACAACTTCATCGTTCGGCACAGGAATATACGCCAAAACAAGACAGCATCATGGCTTATCTTAATTCGCAATTCTCTTCCGACGGAAGTTATTTCATGCCTACGTTTCCAAAAAAGGCAACAAGCGAAGACATGAATAAATTGATGAAAAATTCGGTTGGAAAACCATGGGCTATCATTCATTTCCACAAAGCATACAATGCAAATATGGGAATGAATATGGCCAGAGGATTTTTAGTAAATATTGTTGTGTTGTGGTTATTATGCTGGTTGATAGGCAAAATAAATATTGCAACATTCGGAACTATTTTCGCAGCAACTTTATTTGTTGGATTGATCGGTTTCTTAAATATCACTTACACTTTTCATATCTGGTATTTAACAAGCGATCTCAATGCCCACTTCATCGATACAATTGTAAGTTGGGCAGTTGTTGGAGTTTGGCTGGGCTTCTATCTAAAAAAGAAATGATAAATAAAATATTTTTAAACTGTATAAAAAAGTTCGATGAAATTTCATCGAACTTTTTTATTTAATACTTCATACCTCGTACTTAATTACGGCATAATAATCAAAGGCTTGCCACCATTGATTTCTACCAATTCCAGATCAAAAATTAAATCTTGTCCGGCCAAAGGATGATTGGCATCTAAAATCACAACAGTTTCCTGCACTTCAACAATCACCACCGGAAAACTTTGTCCCTGGCCATTGTTCATATTTAATTGCATACCAATTTCAGGTATCATATCGGCAGGAAATTTTTCTCTCGGAAATTCCATAATCATATTTTCCTGTTTTGGGCCATAAGCTTCATCGGCAGGTATTTGAACCGTTTTTTTATCACCCACTGCCATGCCGGTAACGCCTTCGTCAAAACCCGGAATAACCATGCCGCTGCCTACTTCAAACTCAAGCGGTTCGCGGCCTTCAGACGAATCGAAAGTTGTGCCATCCACTAATTTGCCATGATAGTGAACCTTAATGGTATCACCTTTTTTTACTTGTTGCATTATAATTTTTTTGTGTAATTAAATGTGGAAGTCAGCTTTTATATCTTTTCTCAACTCCGGTTGCCTTCGCTTCTTTCAGTGAAAGAAGGGCACCCTTCAACGAAAGAATATGTTTCAACAGCAAAGAAAAAAATAACCAACATCCGTTCGCAAAATACACCGATACTATTTATCAGGCAATTTATTTTTAGTTATCTTTCATTCACTAATATACCGGGTATGAAAAAAATATTTCTCTTACTGTTTTCAATGTTTTTTATTTCTGTTATTTTTTCTCAGCATAAAAATTTAAAAAAGCATAAACCCATTTTTAAAAAAATATCCCCGGTAAAAATTTCAGGGCCTATTTTGCCGGGTGCATACCAGACCGATTTATATCTGCCGCTGCTAAAAGATAAGCGTGTAGCGGTTTTTGCCAATCACACTGCAACACTTGGTAACAGCCATTTAGTAGATTCATTAATAAAACTCGGCATTAATATCGTTGTTGCATTTGGCCCCGAACATGGCTTTCGTGGCACTGCCGATGCCGGCGAAAAAGTGGATAATTATACCGATTCGGCAACAGGAATAAATGTTATTTCTTTATACGGCAAAAAAACTAAACCAACTGCCGATGATTTAAAAGATGTTGATGTAATGCTTTTCGATATACAGGATGTGGGCACACGTTTTTATACTTATATTTCTTCGTTGCAGGATTATTTAGAAGCAGCCATTGTAAATAATAAACCGTTGATCGTTTTAGACCGTCCTAATCCAAATGGTTTTTATGTTGATGGCCCTGTTTTGGATACAACATTTAAAAGCCATATCGGTATGCAACCCATACCAACTGTTTATGGAATGACGATGGGTGAATATGCTTTGTATTTAATTGGCGAACGATTAAAATATTCTTCATCACTGCCAACTGCATTTGAAGCTTTGTTTACAGAAGATCTTGCAATTCGCAGATCGAAACAAAAATATTTTTCGAGTTTCTTTTCGGTTACGGGAGCAAAAAAAATAGAACCGCATTTCGATTTGATAGTTGTTCCATGCAAAAATTATTCGCACAACAGCAAATATATTCTTCCTGTGAAACCCTCGCCCAATCTGCCCGACATGGCTTCGGTATATTGGTATGCCAGTCATTGTTTGTTTGAAGGGACAGTGTTAAGCGAAGGCCGCGGCACCGATCATCCGTTTGCAATTTTTGGTCATCCATCTTTGCCTAATAATTTATTTTCATTCACACCAACAAGCCGTGAAGGTGCGAAAGAACCAAAATTAAAAGATCAGTTATGTTACGGCTGGAACTTGAGCGGAACTGATGAAGAAGTATTAAAACAAATCAATAACCGCATTCAATTAAAATATTTATTGGAAGCGTATAAATTATTTCCCGATAAAGAACATTTTTTTATTGCGCCAAAAAATGGTAATGCAAAAAATTATTCTTTTAATCGCTTAGCAGGCAACAGCGAATTGATGGCGCAAATAAAATCCGGAAAAACAGAAGCCGAAATAAGAGCAAGCTGGCAGCCTAAATTAAAAGAGTTTAAAGCCATCAGAAAATTATATTTATTGTATCCAGATTTCGAATGATGAATGGAACACTGATAACGCAGATGAAACGGATTTACACAGATTTTTTTTAATTTACTTTTCATCTGTATTTATTAAAACGATTTGAATAACTTTCTTCAACTATTTTTGCGTAATGGATAATTTTAATAACTCCCCTTCAGGGGTTGGGGGTATCCGTATTATTTTTATGGGCACACCCGAATTTGCAGTTGCATCGCTAGAAGCATTGCTACATGCGGGTTGTAACATAGTTGCCGTTGTTACTGCACCCGATAAACCTGCAGGCCGTGGAATGAAACTTACCGAAAGCGCTGTAAAAAAATATGCTGCCGAAAAAGGATTAAATATTTTACAACCCGAAAAATTAAAAAGCCCCGAATTTATTTCTGCGTTACAAAATTTAAAAGCCGACCTGCAAATTGTTGTAGCATTCAGGATGTTGCCCGAAACAGTTTGGAACATGCCGCCACTTGGTACCATTAATTTGCACGGTTCTTTATTGCCTCAATATCGTGGTGCTGCACCAATAAATTGGGCGGTAAT
>DATAMD010000083.1:0-7223 GCA_036260755.1 Chitinophagaceae bacterium
GGCCTATTCAGGGTAGTACAAAAAAACGGCAATAAATTATTTCTGCTCTATCAAAATTATAAAGTGAAAGAAGAAGGTCTGGAGCCTTATGTAATTGGTTTTTCGCAGGATATTACCGATCGTGTTAAAGCCGAAAACGAATTATTGCTTGCAAAAAAAATGACCGAAGAAGCAGCCCGTGCAAAAGAAATTTTTCTGGCAAACATGAGCCACGAAATAAGAACACCTATGAGCGGGATATTAGGCGTGGCAGGCTTATTGGCAAAAACAAATTTAGACAGGCAACAGAAAAACTACATTAACCTTATTACCGAATCGGCAAATAATTTATTGGTAATTGTAAACGAAGTTTTAGATATAGAAAAAATAGCTTCGGGTAAATTAGATTTTGAAAATGTTCATTTCAGGATATCAGAAAAAACAGCAACTACTCTTCAATCATTCCAATACAAGGCCGAAGAAAAAGGATTGAATCTTCATTTTAAAAACGACCTTCCGCATGATTTAATTATTCAGGGCGATCCTTACCGGTTAAGTCAGATATTAAATAATTTATTAAGCAATGCAATTAAGTTTACACAGGAAGGAAAAATTATTGTAACTGCATCCTTACAAAAACATAACAACGAAAAAGTAATCATTGATTTTATGGTAAAAGATACCGGCATTGGAATTCCTGATAACAGGCTTTCTGTTATCTTCGATCCGTTTGTGCAGGCATCGAGCGATACAACACGAAAATATGGCGGTACCGGATTAGGGCTTTCCATCTGCAAAAATTTAGTTGAATTACAGGGCGGAAAAATTTCGGTAAGCAGTAAGGAAAACGAAGGAACTGCTTTTAACTTCTCTATACCATATTCAAAAGGTTCTGCTGATTTATTAGCTGAAGACACAAAGATCGAAGTAAACTTTAATGCAATAGGCAAGAAAAAAATATTGGTTGCCGAAGATGTTGAGCTAAACCAATTTTTAGCGCGGCATATTCTTGAAGGATGGGGCTTTTTGGTTGATATTGCCAATAACGGTAATGAAGCTGTTGATCTTGCTTCGCAAAAAAATTACGACCTTATTTTAATGGATATTCAAATGCCCGAAATGGATGGCATTACCGCAACAGAAAAAATTCGCAAACTCAATGCCGATATATCAGCCATTCCTATCATAGCCCTTACTGCCAACGCTTTAAAAGGCGATAACCAGCGTTATTTGAATGCCGGCATGAATGATTATATAACAAAACCTTACACCGAAGAAAGGTTGTTTAAAGTAATCAGTAAATTTTTAAAACCGTCTGAAAAAAATGATTCAAATAAAAAAGAAATTATGCCGGAAGAAATTATAAAAAACGATGCAGAAGAAAACAAAAAACTATACGACCTCAGCATGGTAAACCTTATCGGAAAAGATAATCCTGCTTTTGTAAAAACAATGATAAAATTGTTTTTAGATACCATTCCGGCCGAACTTCAAAAGTTAGAAGAAGCAGCAATAAACAATGAACACGATAAAATTAGTTTTATCGCACATAAAATGAAATCTACAATTGACAGTATGGGCATTACCACCATTGCCGCAACTATTCGGAAATTAGAATTAAAAGGAGAAATAAAAGAAACACACGAATCGATCGTTGCAATGACGAATGAAGTAAAAAATATTTTAGGCAAAGTAATTAATCAGATGCGATCAGACTTTAGCGATCTGTAATTAAAGATCAGCTCTTATTTCAACATTTTTTTTGGGTAATAATTTTCTGAACCTTGTGATGATAGCTTTTATAAGCCCGCCATCAATCTGAATTCTTCTGTCCGAAGTCCACACCAAAGCTTTTGTATCGGTAACAAAAAACAATTTCCCCTTTAACGTATTACGAAGTTTTAATGCCAAATAACCATCTTCATTTGTTCCGGGCGGATGATTAAATCCATCTACCTGCAATCCCTGCGATCTTCTGAATCCCGAATTAAAACCATAAACATTTACAGCTTCATCTTTTAAATATTCATTTAATTTCCGCATAAAATCGGCAAAATATTCATAGAAAAAATAAATAAACCTTCCGGTGCTGCCGGTAGGAATAAAAGAAAATCTTCCATACACCGAAACAATGTTTTCATTCTTATCCAATGGCTTAACCATTTCTTCGATCCAATATTTTGGATAGATCGAATCTGCATCGGCATTTAAAATATATTTTCCTTTTGCATTGGCCAATCCGCAGTTACGTGCGGCAGTAATGCCTTGTTTGGTTTCCCGTACGCATTGCACGCCGGTTGCCAATACCAATACTTCAGTGTTATCTTTCGAATTATTATTTACAACAATAATTTCAACAGATTTTGCAGAAACATTATTGCACAAAGAGTGCAGGGTTTGAACAATATTTTGCTCTTCGTTATATGCCGGTATCACCACCGAAACTTCGGGAGCATCAGAACCTTTTAATAAAGTTGAATATGCTTCGCGGATCTGCCGAAAAGTTTCATCAGAAGAATAATCAATACTCCAACTCTTTTGTATGTATGACGGGATGGATATCGGCCTCATGAAATAAATTATAAAATAAAGTTCGTTTTTATTCTCTAAAATACTTCATTCATTTATAAAAGTATTTTATAAAAGCCTCAGCACTTCTTTGCCCATTGCATCTGTTCCTAAAATTTTATCGGCATTTGTTGATGCATCGGCAATATCTCTTGTTCTGAAACCTGCTTTTAAAACTGCATCAACCGCATTGATGATGGCTTCTGATTCTGCTTTTAATCCGAAAGAAATATCCAACAACAACGCCGCAGATAAAATAGATGCCAACGGATTGGCAACTCCTTTGCCGGTAATATCGTGTGCCGAACCATGAATGGGTTCGTAAACACCGGTGCCATCGCCAATAGATGCAGAAGCTAACATGCCCATGCTGCCTGCAATTTGTGATGCTTCATCGGTTAAAATATCGCCGAACAAATTAGCAGTAACAACAACATCAAAACGACGGGGATCTTTAATTAACAACATGGCGGTTGCATCAACAAACTGATGTTCGACTTCCACATCAGGATATTCCAAAGCAATTTTCTGAATTACTTCTCTCCACAATCTCGATGTTTCAATAACATTTGCTTTATCAACCGAACACAATTTTTTCCTGCGCGTTCTTGCAGCATCAAATGCTTTGCGTGCAATTCTTTCAACTTCATAACGACTGTATTCTGCAACATCATAAGCGGTATCGCCATTATTTTTTCTTCCTTTCTCGCCAAAATAAATATCGCCTGTTAACTCGCGAAAAAATAAAATATCGGCTCCTTTTAAAATTTCGGGTTTAATACTTGATGCACTTAATAATTCATCAAATAATTTTATGGGGCGAATGTTTGCATACAATCCTAATTCCTTTCTCATTTTCAACAAACCTTGTTCGGGGCGCACTTTTGCCGAAGGATCGTTATCATATTTCGGATGGCCAACAGCACCAAATAAAACAGCATCCGATTTTTTCATTTTCTCCAACGACTCATCCGGCAAAGGGTTTCCCGTTACTTCAATGGCAACATGGCCAATCAATGCTTCATCGTAAATAAATTCATGATTAAATTTTTTTGCAATTGCATCTAAAACTTTTTTACCAACTGCTGTAACTTCTTGTCCAATCCCATCACCGGGAACAATTAAGATATTTTTTTTCATTTTAAAGAAAGGCAAATAGGCAATAGGCAAAGAGTTGTTTATCTCAGCAAATGCCTATGCTAATTTTATTTTAGTTTTTGAATAAGTGAATAAATCATTTTATCAATTTCAATACACAAATTTTTTATTTCATCATTTTTGTTTGCGAAATATAATTTAGTTGAAAAGATATTTCAATTTGCGTTTCTAATTCATACAAAGAGCCAACAGAAATTTGTAAAAATCTTTTATAATCGTTAGTAGAATTTCTTCCATAACCTTCGGCAATATTACTCGGTATTGAAACTGCCGATCTTCTAAGCTGATTAGTTAATCCATATTGTTCAGTTTGCGGAAACTTGTTTGTAACGATATAAATAAGTTTTACTAATTCTATAGATTTCTGCCAAATAATCAAGTCGCGATAACTTTTGATAGAACTCATAAAATCAGTTTTATATTTTATTAATACCTCTTTGCCTTTCAACTCCTTGCCTATTGCCTCTTCATCAAATCATATTCAGCATTTTTTCTGTTGCTTTAATGGCTGCAACAGTTTGGTCGCTGTCTAATCCGCGTGTTTTAAATTCCTTGCCGTTATGCAACCATGTAATAATTGTTTCGCATAACGCATCCGATTTACCGCCGGGCGGGATACGGACTGTATAATCGGTTAATACAGGCAATTCAATTTTTTTGTGCTTGTACACTTTTTTCAAAGCATTTACAAACGCATCGTACTGACCATCACCCTGCGAATGTTCTTCAAATAATTCGCCGTCAATGCTGATACTTAATGTCACTGATGGTCGCAGATTTTTTGAATGAGTTAACACATAATTTTTTATCTGAACTTTTTCTTCAATATTATTACTATCCAATACATCAGAAATAATATAAGGCAGATCCGATTGCGTAACCGTTTCTTTTCTGTCGCCCAATTCAATAATGCGTTGCGTAACTTTTTTCAAATCTTCATCCGATAATTGAATACCTAACGCCAATAAATTATTTTCGATGTTTGCTTTGCCGCTCATTTTTCCCAACGCATATTTTCGTTGACGGCCAAAACGTTCGGGCATTAATTCGTTGAAGTATAAATTATTTTTTTTATCACCATCGGCATGTATGCCTGCAGTTTGTGTAAAAACATTTTCGCCAACAACAGGTTTATTTACAGAAATCCTGAAACCCGAAAATGTTTCAACTAATTTACTAACGCTGTACAAAGATTTTTCTACTACCGAAGTTTTTACATCTTTTACATAATCATTCAAAACGGCTATAGTGCTTGCCAGCGGTGCGTTTCCGGCACGTTCGCCCATTCCGTTCACAGTAAGATGCAAACCTTTTACGCCTGCATTCACCGCTTCTAAAACATTGGCAATACTCAGATCGTAATCATTGTGTGCATGAAAATCGAAATGAATATTCGGGTAACGTTTTACAATTTCAGAAATATATTCTTTCACTTCGGCCGGAATTAAAATGCCCAAAGTATCGGGCAATAAAATTCTTTTAACAGGTTGCTTTACTAAAAAATCTAAGTATTGAAAAACATAATCTTTCGAATTGCGCATGCCGTTACTCCAATCTTCCAAATAAACATTGCAATCAATATTATTTTTTTGCGCCAGTGCAATTACATCGCCCACTTCTTTAAAATGTTGTTCGGGAGTTTTCTTTAATTGATGCGTTAAATGGTTCATCGAACCTTTGGTCAACAAATTCATCACTCTGGCGCCGGCTTGCAGCATCCAGTCAATCGAAATTTTTCCATCAACAAAAGTCAGCACTTCAATCTTATCAATAAAACCATTAGCTTTTGCCCAGGCGGTAATTTTTTTTACTGCCTGAAATTCGCCTTCCGAAACACGTGCCGATGCAATTTCAATCCTGTCAACTTTTACTTCAGTCAATAATAATTGTGCAATCGTTAATTTTTCGGATGCCGAAAAAGATACACCACTTGTTTGTTCGCCATCGCGAAGTGTGGTGTCCATTATTTCAATATGGCGTTTGTGTTGATTCATTTTTATTTTTATTAAGCGAGCTTTTGTAAATCTATGAAACTGTTGTTGCGTCGCACTCTTCAACGCTTTGTTCTTTACTCAAATTAATAAGCGCTGTTAGCAGCAAAAGTTTTTATTTCATCTTTCATTGCCTGCAAATAATCAATATCATCAAAACCATTAATCATGTTATGTTTTTTATACCCGTTAATTACAAACGATTCTTTTTCACCCTTTGCCAAAATAGAAATTGTTTGTTCGGGTAAATTAATTTCTAATTCAGCTTTCGGATCGGCTTCAATTGCTTTAAAAATTTTATCTAAAAACTCCGGACTAACAGTTACCGGCAATATACCAATGTTTAATGCATTGCCTTTAAAAATATCTGCAAAAAAACTCGATACTACTGCACGAAAACCATAATCGTAAATGGCCCATGCTGCATGTTCGCGACTGCTGCCACTGCCAAAATTTTTTCCGCCAACTAAAATTTTTCCTGAATAGATCGGATTGTTTAATACAAAATCTTTTTTTAATGTATCATCGTTATTATAACGCCAATCTCTAAATAAATTATCGCCAAAACCCTTGCGCTCTGTAGCTTTTAAGAAACGTGCCGGAATTATTTGATCGGTATCAACATTCTCGATAGGTAATGGAACCGCAGTTGATTTTAATATTGTGAATTTATCGTAAGCCATAATTTGAGTTATAAGTTTTAAGTTATGAGTTATAAGTTGTTCAAAATCTATTGCCTATTTGCCTAATGCTTCTTGCCTGTTTATAACATTTCTCTCGGATCGGTTACAACGCCTGTAACTGCTGCTGCTGCTGCAACTAACGGACTTGCCAATAATGTTCTGCTTCCCGGTCCTTGTCTTCCTTCAAAGTTTCTGTTACTTGTACTAACGGCATATTTACCCGCGGGAATTTTATCATCGTTCATTGCCAAACATGCACTGCATCCCGGCTGGCGTAACGAAAAACCTGCATCGTTTAAAATATCTAAAATCCCTTCTTCTTTAATTTGCGCTTCTACAATATGCGAACCCGGCACTAACCATGCAGTAATGTTATCGGCTTTTTTTCTTCCTTTAACTATTGTTGCAAATGCACGAAAATCTTCGATGCGGCCATTGGTACAACTTCCTAAAAAAACATAGTCAACTTTTTTACCAATTATTTTTTCGTCTTCGGCAAAGCCCATGTAAGCCAACGATTTTTTATACGATGCTTCGCCATCTTTTACTACCGAAGCTAATGGAATATTTTTACTGATACCTGTTCCCAATCCGGGATTTGTGCCGTAAGTAATTTGCGGTTCAATATCATCGGCACTAAAAATTAATTCGGCATCAAATGCAGCGCCTGCATCGGTTTTCAAGGTTTTCCAATATGCCAATGCTTTATCCCAAGCTTCGCCTTTTGGTGATTTTTCTTTTCCTTTTAAATAATTAAAAGTTGTTTCATCAGGCGCAATCATTCCGCCACGGGCACCCATTTCGATCGATAAATTACAAACAGTCATTCTTCCTTCCATGCTCA
>DATAMD010000151.1:0-1627 GCA_036260755.1 Chitinophagaceae bacterium
GCCTCGAATTTAATTTAACTTATAAAACAGGAAATGTAAAATGGTATTTCGGTCCGCAATTACGTTATCAGCATTTGCCAACTTATAATGATGTTTATCCGATTAAGGAATACCGTTTGGATTATGGTTTTAAAATTGGTATTGTAACTCCGCTTTTTAAATAATTTCCCTGTATTAATTTTTAAGTTTTGATTATTCAGATTTAGAATAATTTTACGGCATGTACAAATATTTTTTACTGCTGATGTTTATTGTTATTTCGTTTGCGCAATGTAAAAGCAAAAAAAATAATATTTCTGTCAATGCATCTGCAGCCGATACAACCGTTTTTTTTTTCCGGTAAACGAATCTATTAAAGAGGATATGAAAGATGTGCAGCAAAATCCTTATCATATCTATAAAATCACTTTGCATAAACCCGGAAAAAGAGATTCAGTAACAATTTCGGTGAATGATTTTATGTTGCTGGCAGATTTGTTTTTAAAAAAAGATATCACAACGCAGCCATTAAAATCACTTTTTAAAGAATCTGTTTTTCACGATCTTACAACAAAAAGTATTACGCTTACTTATTCAACACTCGATTCTGTTTCAGATATTAAAAACGTTACTGTTTTATTGGATGATAAAAACAATAAACCAAAAAGAATTTTTATCAGAAGCTATTATAATAAAGGGGATTGTTTTTTGAATGAACAACTTAATTGGAAATTCGGAAAAAGTTTTCAGATAATTAAATCAACCTTGGGAAAGAGCGGAAAAGAAATGGAAGAAGAAACCACTATTATTTGGAATGATAAATCGTATTAATGACCGCAGAACAATTTCAGCATATAGCCATCACCATTCCGCATCAGCCCGGCATTTATAAATATTTTAATAAAAGCAAAGAATTAATTTATGTTGGCAAGGCAAAAGATTTGCGGAAAAGAGTGAGCTCGTATTTTTCCAAAACTTTTACAAGTTATAAAACACACGAATTAGTTCAGCACATTCATCATCTCGAATTTACAATTGTTGATTCGGAACAAGATGCATTTTTATTGGAGAATGCACTCATCAAACAATTCCAGCCCAAATACAATATCTGTTTAAAAGATGATAAAACTTATCCTTTCATCGTCATTAAAAAAGAGCCATTTCCGCGGATATTTTTAACAAGAAAAAAATTGAATGATGGTTCCGAATATTTAGGGCCAGTCACTTCTTCAGGAAAAGTAAGGGAGCTGATTGATTTTATAAAACAATATATCCCGCTTCGGAACTGCAAACTAAATTTAATTGATTCCAACATCGAAAAAAAGAAATTTAAAGTTTGTTTAGAATATCATTTAGGAAATTGTAAAGGCCCTTGCGAAGCATTACAATCGGCACAGGATTATGCCGAAGGTATTCAGCAAATAAAAGAAATTCTGAAAGGCAATCTGTCGACTGTTATCGATCATTTCAAAAAAGAAATGCGTGAACATGCTGCCAATCTTGCTTTCGAAAAAGCAGAAATAATTAAAAAGAAAATCGAGCATTTAGAAAATTATAAAGCTAAATCTGTAATTGTAAATACACGATTAAATAATATAGATGTGTTTTCTGTTTTAAAAGAAGATGATATTGCTTATGTAAATTATTT
>DATAMD010000158.1:0-9586 GCA_036260755.1 Chitinophagaceae bacterium
TTTTTAAATGATGAATTGATGATGAGAACATGGACACGTAAATCTCTTCGTTATCTTTTGCTTTGGACGATTGAACAAAATATGGCAGGTAACTGTTTTTTTGCTGTTCAATAAAAATTGCTTCAATACCTTTTAATGTTGTTTTTTTTCCGAGTGCATGTTTTAAAATCACTTCCCCTTTCACACCAAAAGTGGCAACAATTTTTCCTATGTTTATATATTCATTCATTTCTGTTGCAAGATAAACTACGATTGTTACGATTTAAAAAATTGATATCCCAAATAAAAAAAGTCCCGAACAAATTTGTTCAGAACTTTTCCGGAAACTATTTTCATCATTAGATTAAGCTTCGCTTGAACCTTCGGCTGTTTCAACTTTCTTCACTGCGGGTTTGTACTCACGGCGTTGACGTTGTTGACTGCGGTGTTTGTCGTTGCGTTGTTTAATTTGAGCTTCGTGTTCATCATGCCATTTTTGGAATTTAACCATTGCTGTGGCATCATCGAACAAGCCCAACTTAACTCCGCGTAACAAATGTTTCAAATACAATACTCCCTTGAAAGAGAGGATGCGGCGAACTGTATCGGTAGGTTGCGCACCTTTATGTAACCAATCCAATGCTTTTTGACGGTCTAATTGAACGGTTGCAGGTACAGTTAGCGGATTGTAAGTTCCTAATTTTTGAATAAACTTACCATCTCTTGGTGCACGGGCATCGGCCACTACAATAAAGTAGAACGGGCGTTTCTTGCTGCCGTGTCTTTGTAATCTCATTTTTACTGCCATGTTAAATAGAAATTTAAAGGCGTTAATTAATAGGGTTTATCTGACTATGACTAATCAGGACGGCGAAATTAATGGTAAAACTCTTTCCTTCCAAGTTTCAATGATAATGAATTGTTAGAATTTTTTTGAGAACGGCCTTTAGGGCTGAAATTGAGCCATTGGCAGAAATAAATTATTACAATTTATGCGCTGCTCAAAATCATCCTCTGTTTCACATTCATGAAATGAATCTTATTAGATATAAAACATTTGTTACTTTGCAAGCATTAATATTTTTTTATGTTGTATTCAATGACAGGTTACGGAAGAGCAGAAGAAACAGTTGGCGATAAAACTTTTTTAGTTGAAGTAAAATCTTTAAACGGAAAACAATTTGATATCCGTTTGCTGTTGCCGGCTTTATTAAAACCCTATGAATTTGAGATAAGAAATATTTTAAATGAAGGGTTGGAACGCGGCAGTGTTGAATGTATCATCAGCATTAAACAAAATGGCACTGCCAAACCTGTAACCATCAATACCGATCTGCTGAAAGCCTATTATCAATCTGTTGCCGGCATAGCCGTTGAATTAAAAGCCGATGTTGATCAATTGCTTGCTGCGGTATTGCGGTTACCCGAAGTTGTTGTTAACTCTACCGAAATGATAAGCGAAGATGATTGGAAACAATTTCAATCCGTATTAAAAAAAGCAATCGGCGATTTGAATGACCATCGCATTGAAGAAGGAAAATCTTTAGAAGCCGATTTATTGAAAAGGATTGTAAATATTGAGGAACATCAAAAAACAATTACTGCGCTGGAACCCCGCCGCAGAGAAAAGATAAAAGAAAATTTAGTGAAATTATTGGAAGAAAATGTGGGCAAAGAAAATTATGATGCCAATCGCCTCGAACAGGAATTAATTTTTTATATCGAAAAAATCGATATCAGCGAAGAACAGGTTCGTTTAAAAAACCACTGCGATTATTTTCGTTCTATCCTTGATGAAAAAATAAAAAGCAAAGGCAAAAAATTATCTTTTATCCTGCAGGAATTTGGCCGCGAAATAAATACCACCGGTTCTAAAGCCAACGATTCGGAAATCCAGAAATGTGTGGTGCTGATGAAAGATGAATTAGAAAAAGCAAAAGAACAGGTATTGAATGTGCTGTAATTTTTTTGCTGTTAATTTTAAAAGATGAAACGAAGTTTATTTTTTATTGCTGCATTTATTTTTGTTACATCCTGCACCACATTGGATGTGTACGAAAAAACAACTGCATTTCCTTTGCACGAATGGAACAGCAAAGAATTGTTGCCTTTTACATTCAGTATCAAAGACACATCATCATTATATAATTTTTATGTGGTTCTTCGCCACGAGGATGCTTATCAATACAAAAACATCTGGCTGAATATTAAAATAAAGGATCCCGATTCAGCATACAGCATCAAAAGAGAATTTACATTAGCCGATAACACAAAATGGTTAGGCACAGGGATGGATGATATCATCGAACACCGCATAAGTTTTAACCCGGTTCCCATCAGCCTAAAAAAAGGTGATTATACTTTTACGCTGCAGCAAATCATGCGTGAAGATACTTTGCAACATATTTTAAACGCCGGTATCCGTGTTGAAAAAGCAAAACCATGAGTTTCTTTTCAAAACATAAATTAGTTGTTCTTACTTCTGTTTACTGGTTACTGCTGTTATATATTTTAGCGGCATTATTCTGGTGGTTCATTGCACTCAATCACCAAAATAAAACCATGAGTGATTTGCGGTTGCAGGATGTACAAAAAAACGATCCTCAATTTGTACAAAAACAAAACAAGATCATTGCAGAAAGAAACCGCAAAACTGCTCAGTATATTGGTGAGGGAACTATTTTTTTAGCATTGATTTTAGTGGGAGCAGTATTTGTTTATCGGGCCACAAGGCGACAAATAAAATTATCGCAGCAACAACACAATTTCATGATGGCTGTAACACACGAACTAAAAACGCCCATCGCCGTTACACGTTTAAATTTAGAAACGCTTTTAAAAAGAAAATTAGAACCCGATAAGCAGGAAAGGCTTATCAGTCATACGATTCAGGAGACCGACCGTTTAAATGTTTTATGCAATAATATTTTATTGGCATCGCAATTAGAAGCCGGTTCGTATCGCATCATCAAACAGGAAATTAATTTAAGCGAACTGGTTCATGGTTGTGCCCGTGATTTTAAAACCCGTTTTCCTCAAAGAAAAATTGATACCGTGGTTAAGGAAAATATTTTTATTGAAAGTGAAGAATTATTACTGCAGATGCTGATAAATAATTTAATCGATAATGCTTTAAAATATTCGCCCAAAGAATCGATTATTCTGGTATCACTAAATGAAGCTGATAACAAAATAAAATTACAGGTAAGCAACGAAGGCAGCAGCTTAACAGATGATGAAAAGAAAAAAATATTTAAGAAATTTTACCGCACAGGAAATGAAAATACTCGCAAAACAAAAGGTACCGGATTGGGTTTATATCTTTGCCGTAAAATAATGGAAGATCATAACGGGAAAATTGTTGTGGCCGATAATCAACCTTCAGGAACTATATTTACAGCAACATTCCATTCATCATGACAGAAAATAAAAAAGGAAATATTTTATTGGTGGAAGATGAAGAAAATCTTCACGAAACATTGAAGCTTAACCTCGAAATGGAAGGTTACGAAATTACTTCTGCCTTCGACGGAACCAATGCATTAAAAGCAGTAGCCAACGAATATTTTGATCTGATTGTTTTAGATGTGATGATCCCGGAGATAGATGGCATAAGGGTTT
Organism: Chitinophagaceae bacterium; assembly: GCA_036260755.1. Classification (GTDB taxonomy): domain Bacteria; phylum Bacteroidota; class Bacteroidia; order Chitinophagales; family Chitinophagaceae; genus CAIQDX01. The sequence continues at coordinate 3,601 of DATAMD010000158.1, forward strand.
TAGAAACCATCCGCGTTAATAATAATGAAGTGCCCGTTTTAATATTAAGTGCAAAAAATTCGAGTGCCGATAAAGTATTGGGGTTAAAAAAAGGCGCTGATGATTATTTAACCAAGCCCTTTAATCTCGAAGAATTATTATTGAGAGTGGAAAAACTGATTCACAAGAATAAAAAAATTTTAGTTAAAGAAACTATTGGCGACACGTATCAGTTTGGAAAAAATAGAATCGATTTTAAGGCGCAAAAAGCAACATCCTATACCGGTCAGGAAGTTGAGCTGAGCAAGAAAGAAACCATGCTCTTAAAATTAATGATCGAGAATAAAGGCGATGTTGTTAACCGCGAAAAAATATTACAGGTTGTTTGGGGCTATAATGTTTATCCAACTACCAGAACCATCGATAATTTTATTTTAAATTTCCGTAAATATTTCGAAGAAGACAGCCGTAATCCCAAACACATACACTCCGTTCGTGGCGTGGGTTACAAGTTTACAGATTAATTTATTATACTAATTTTTCAAGAGAAATAAAAACCGATTCTTTGCTGATTATTGCAACCGGAGAATATAAAGCTTCGTTACACTGTTCGATAACTTGAGCAAATAATTTCCTTTTTTCTGCACTCACTTCTTTTTGCATAAATTCTTCGGCTAACTGTTTTGCATGTGCAAAGAATTTTTTATCCGTTTCAATTAACAAAAGTTCATTTAATTTTTCGGCATTGGTTAAAACAGTTGGTTCCGGAAATTTTTCGGTTTCAGCAACTACGGCAACAGTTTCGGTTTTTACTTCGGCATTAATAATTTCGTTTGGTTTCTGTTCTGTTTGTTTTTTACGGCCAAACCCAAACCACCACGAAATGCCCGCCAGCAAAGCAATTGCCGGCACTATCCAGATATATTTATGATTGGTGATATCCTGCGAAATTTTATTTATCTCATACTTATTTTTTAATGCAGGCAAAACTTTAATCACAATACTGTCACTTAGAATCGTTTTGTATTGTTTCGAATTAATATCGAGATAACTAAATTCAATTGGCGGCATAATTACAGTGCCTGCTTGTTTTGCAACAAACGGAATTAAAAATGTTTTTGTTCCGCTTGCAGGAAAAATCATTTTATTAATATCCGATTTCTCAGTATTATCAAAATGCTCGGTATTATTCGGCCAATTAATTTTGGGGCAATTAATACTCTGAAAATTACCCGAGCCCGAAATATTTATTTCGAGCATATTATTATCATCGGCAGTATCAATTATTTTATTTGTTTTTGCAGTGATCGAAAATTCGCCGATGGTTCCGTTAGAATCTGCAGGTTTATTTTTTTCGGGCAAAGCATTAACATGAATGGTAAGCGGTTCGTTGCTTAGTGTTACAGTTTGTGTGATTGGAATTGCATCTCCGTACGAATTTTTTTTGAACAACGTGATTTCATTTTCAACAGAAGCAATATCTAATTTCAGATCGCCGGTTTGCAAAGGAAATAATTGCACTTTCCTGATCACATAAGTTTTATATTCTTTGCCTTTTAATGTTATGATCTGCGGAAACTGGTCCTCGGTGGTCATCTCGTAAACCGTGCAGCCACTGAACGCCGGCTGTTTCGCAATTTTTGATTGAGAACGAAGCCTTGTAAATAATTCATACGTTATCAATATCGGTTCGCCAACAACACAGGAAGTTTTATTGGCGGTTACTTTCACAAAAATATTATCCTTAATTTTTGATGCAAAAGTTTCGCCGGGATGTAACACGGATGCTTTATCAATTTCATCTTCGCCTAAAACATCTTCCTGAAAAAAACCACCGGGCAATTGCAAACTGTTAGATGATGCATTGGCTCCTGCAACATGTGCTGTATTTTTTACGGTAATATTTATTGCGGAACAATTTATTTTTTTTTCGTCAACTTCAACAGTTGTGGCAGGTAATTGTAATGTTCCTGCCGATTTTGGTTGCAAGCTAAAAACATAGCTGATGCTCGATTCTGTTCTTCCGTTCACAGAAATTTCCTGCGATGAATAAGATGGTCCCGATAAAACTTTCCATTTTATAAAATTGGGCTGAACAAAGTTTGATGCATCTGTTGCACCGCTCACTTTATATTCAACCTGCAAAACATCTTCTTTACCAATTTCAGTAACATTTGGTTTTATCTGAAATTGAATCTGGCCGGTTGTTTTTTTATCAATCAGCAAAACAATCAGCAATAAAAAAAAATATCGTAAAAGTTTCAACATAATTATATTGAAGAAAGTTTTTATTAAACGAATCAAATTCTACGAATGAGCAGAATAATTTTTTCAATTCGTGTAATTCGTAAAAATTGATGTAATAAAATATTATCAAATACCAACTCAACAAATATAATCTTCGTTATTATTGAAGTGGATGAAATGTGGTTAATGATGGGTTAAAACATTGCATCATTTGCAGTATGTTTGTTGCAAACAATTTTACATGAGCCTGCAAACAATTGTTGATTTTTTAGATCCGGTTAATTTATACGAATTATCGGGCGACGAGGGTTACAAAGATACGCAATTAGGCCGCCACATTGCATTGTACGATGAAACATTCCCCGACATTGCTGCTGCCGACATAGTTTTAGTTGGCTGCGGCGAAATGCGCGGCGCAGGTATTGAATATGCCAATGCCGGATCGCCCGATGCAATCCGCAAAGAATATTACAGCTTATTTCACTGGCATAACGAAGTTATTGTTGCCGATATCGGCAATGTAAAACGTGGCGCAACTTTACAGGATACTTATGCTGCATTAAAAACGGTGGTGAGCGAATTAATTGATCAGAAAAAACGTGTGGTTATTTTAGGCGGATCGCATGATGTTACCCTTGCACAATACAATGCGTATGTTGATGCAGAAAAAATTATTGAAGCAACCTTTGTTGATGCAATAATTGATTTGAATATGGATAGTGTATTGCCATCGGATAATTTTTTAATGGCTGTATTAACCGGCGAACCAAATTTTATTAAACATTATAACCACATCGGTTTTCAAAGTTATATGGTGCATCCGCACATGCTCGAAACAATCGATAAGCTTCATTTCGATTGTTACCGTGTTGGAAAAGTGAAAGAGAATATAGAAGAAATGGAGCCGGTTATCCGCAACACAAATTTATTTTCGTTCGATATTGCAGCTATTCAACATGCACATGCACCGGCCAATCGTTTAACACCAAATGGTTTTACCGGCGAAGAAGCTTGTACCTTGATGCAATATGCCGGCATGAGCTCAAACCTAAGCAGCATAGGCATTTACGGCTATGCACCCGAATTGGATGAACATGGTTTAACTGCCAAACAAACCGCTCACATGTTGTGGTACCTGATGGATGGTATTTATAAAAGCAAGCAGGAATCGGGGTTAAACGATCGCCATCATTTCAACGAATTCAATATTGTTTTTGGCGAAGTAGAAACTGTTTTTTTACAAAGCAAAAAAACCGGACGATGGTGGATGCAAATTCCCGATGGTAAATTTATTGCATGCAGTAAGATCGATTATATTTTAGCATCGAATAACGAAATGCCTGAACGCTGGATGCGTGCCATTGCAAGAAATTAATTTTTATTTTTTTGTTACCGGCAACAGAATAAAAATGAAACTGTTGTTGCGTCGAACTCTTCAACGTTCTGAATTTTATTGCACAGCTATTAGCTAATGGCTATTGGCTGATAGCTTTCTTTAATTTGCAAAAGCATTTAATGCAACAGTTGGTTTTCCGGTATTATCAAAAGCGCCCAACGAATAATTTTGCCAGTTATAACTTTCGGGTTCCCAATAAAAAACACCCAAGCCATTATTGTTTGAAACCGATTTTACTTTAGTAATTAAATCATTTAAAAAAGATAAACAAACTGTTGGAGAATTAACATCCATGCCCACTTCGCAAATCATTACCTGTTTTCCGTAACGCGAAATCATGTCATTAATATTAGCCAAACATTGCACATTATAATTTGCCCAGTTTGCAATGGATGGATATAACGACATGCCAATAATATCCCATTGTGCATTATTATTTTTTAATCCGTCAAATATCCATCTGAATAAACTATTATCATATCCGTTAGAAATATGAACAATAACTTTAATGGTTGTATCAACAGCTTTTACGGCGGTATAACCTGCATTAATTAACCCTGCAAAGTTTGCCATGTTGGTTGATGCTCTTCCTGTTTCCCATAACATGCCATCATTGGTTTCGTTGCCCACCTGCACCCAAGTTGGCGTAACTCCATTAGATTTTAAAGTATTTAAAACTGTTTGTGTATGATTATAAACAGATGTTTCCAATGCAGTAATATTTTGTCCTGCCCATGCAGCCGGAACAGTTTGATGTGCCGGATCGGCCCAAACATCACTGTAATGAAAATCAATCATGATGCGCATTCCGGCGTTTTTTGCTCTAACTGCTTTTGCAACCAGATCGGTTGTATTGCACCAGCCGTCAGCAGGATTTACCCACACTCTTAAACGAATAGAATTCATTCCTAAACTTTTTAAAAGTGTAAAACAATCCTGTTGCGTTCCGTTTGCATCATAAAATTTATATCCCGAATTTTCCATTTGTGTTACCCAACTAATATCGGCACCTTTTGCAAAAACAAATGTTGGAGTTGGAGTTGGCGTAGGAGTTGGATTAGGTTGTGAAGATGTACTTTGTTTATTACAACCTAATGTTATTATCATCAATAAAAAATAAGAATATTTTAAAATGTTTTTCATGCGATGATAATTTTATTTTACAAAAATACTTCAATCAATTTATGATAACAGTAAATAAAAAGAACGGTAAATATTTTACCGTTCTTTTTATTATTAAGAAAATAATATTATTGAATCATATAGGTATAATATCCCGAATTACCAAGTATCAGTTTAATAGTGTGCGTACCTGCAGGAACAGCAAAGTTCTTTGAGGCATCACCAATATTATCACCATTATACCATAAACTACCCTTTCCACCGGTTTCGCCTAAATTAGTTCCCCAATCGTGATTGGCTCTGAATTTAAATTGATCGCCGGCTGCAGTTGTTATTGTTCCAACCCAGGCAGTTCCATCAAAAGTCATATCAACATCAGTACCCCATCCGCTTGCAGCAAAGCTTCCAATCAAACTCCAGGTTGTTGCTTGTGCAGACCATGTGTTTGCTGTTGTATTAGCAATTATTCTATAATAACCACCGGCAGGAACTGTTAAGTTACCTCCGCTTCCGCTTAAAGTACCGCCGCCACCATCGCCAAGTGCATTACTCCAATCGGGTGTTTTAGTTAATTTAAATTGATAGGTACCGCCGGTTGGTATGTTTACATATCCTTCATAATTTCCATCATTCTTTGGAGAGCCAAGTTGTGCTGCAGTTGCAGGACTCCATCCCTGATAATCGCCCGGAATCCATAAAAGTCCATAAGTTCCTACAGGTACTACAGTAAATACTCCATGTTGGAAATCAACAGTAATTTTATACATACCCGTAGTTGCAGGACCGGGGAAATTACTGTTAAATGCCGATCCTACATTATATCCAAAGCTACCGCCGGCACTTAATCCTGTAACAGAATTATCTTGTACAGCATATTTATGGCTCCAATCACCATTTGCAGGCAACATTAAATATTGTGCCCCACCATTCAGGAAGAATGTTCCCTGATAAGTTACAGAATCTAATCTGGTAAATTGCTGTGCAGGTGCCGGTACCGGATTATTCCATCCGCCAGCAGTTGCACTACCAACCAAGAACAATACATTATTAACCGGAGGCTGCACTTTTGGAGGAACAACATAAGTGGTAAAATTAACAACAACAGTATTTGATTTCAATTGATTGTTATTATTAGCATAAGACGAAGTGATTCTGAAATCTAAATTATATGCTGTTTTATATGCTAATCCATAATTCAATAAAATAGTATTGAGTTGTTTTGCAGTAAATGAAGCAGTTAAC
>DATAMD010000162.1:0-7063 GCA_036260755.1 Chitinophagaceae bacterium
CTATTGCACGAATGAATATGAAAGAAGTGCAGGCAGCTATCTATCAGCTTCCCGATATTTTCAAGAAACCATTTTTATTATATTTCGACGGATACAAATATCACGAAATTGCCGACATGCTTCACGAACCGTTGGGTACAATCAAGAGCCGTATTCACTTTGCAAGAAAATTATTGAAGACTCAGATCGAAAGAAATTAATTTTTTAGCACTGCAATTCTATTTAATTAATCGTTGTAATGAATTGAGAAGTAATTTTGAAAAAATTTTTCAAAATATCCTTTTTTAATTTTCAATGATGAGCAAAATAATTACGGTTACATTAAACCCGGCAATCGACAAAACAACATCAACCGATAAAGTAGTTCCAGAAAAAAAACTTCGCTGCATACATCCAACTTATGAACCCGGCGGTGGCGGCATTAATGTGTCGAGAGCCTTATCACACATGGGTTGCGAAAGTATTGCCATGTATTTTTCGGGAGGATTCAACGGTAATTTTTTTAAGAAATTACTGACCGAAGAAAAAATTCAATCATTAATTGTTCCAGTAAAAACACATACCCGAACCAATATTATTGTTGTTGAAAAATCAACAGGATTGCAATATCGTTTTGGAATGGAAAGCCAGCCGCTGCGCGAAAGAGACTGGAAATTATTTCTTAAAAGATTATCGAAACAAAGCGGTTACGAATATGTTGTTGCCAGCGGCAGTTTGCCCGAAGGTGTTCCGTCAGATTTTTTTGGAAGGTTGTCGTTCATCGCAAAAAAAGCTAATGCAAAATTAATTGTTGATACTTCACGTGAAGCATTGCAGCATGCTTTGGATGAAGGCGTGTACATGATCAAACCCAATTTAAATGAGTTGAGTTTATTATACGGCAAAGAAGAATTAAAACCCGATGAAGCAGAAGCTGCAGCAAGATCCATCATCAATAAAAAAGGTTCGGAAGTGGTGGTTGTTTCGATGGGAAAAGAAGCTTCTATCTTGATTACTGCCGAAGAAAATTATAAAATAATACCGCCGGCCGTTACTGTGAGAAGCACGGTGGGAGCGGGTGACAGTATGGTTGCCGGAATGGTTTATGCCTTATCGCTCGGATTAAAATGGCGTGATGTTTTATTATACGGCGTTGCCTTTGGTACCGCTGCAACAATAAATAACGGCACTGCTTTGTGTAAAAAAGAAGATGTAGAAAAATTAATTATGCAGATGAAAGAAGAAAATAAAATATAAACTCAAAACATTTCGATGATGGATCTGAAGGGTTAATTATTTTATTTCCATTTCTTTCAACACGCTTTCGTTGCCTGTTCTGCTAACTGCAGTAACAGCAATGCTGTTAAGAGCAAGCGGTGTTTTATTTGTTCCGCCATTTAAATTAATTTGAAAAAATCTGTCGTTGCGGTTTAATATTTTATAACTCCACACATTTCCGTATCGATAATAAATCACCCAGCGAAAAATTGATGCAGCATTGTTGTGTGTCCAACTGATTTGCAAACTATCGGTTGATTTTGTAATAGAAATTTCCGGTGCAACGGGTATTGATTTATCGAGCCACGGGCTTGCAGGCACAAGTGCTGCATCCTTGTAAGGCCCTGCATCCAAGGCTTTCATCAGATTAGTATTTTTTATATCGGATGAAATACTCCAATGCACAACGCCCTTACTTTTTAAAAGCAGTCCTCTTGCAATCATGATTTGGTTAATGGTTTCATCAACCGATTTTGCACTGGTATCGCGGCCAACAGAAATGCCGGGCCACAGGTGGCGTTGTTTAATATTTTCACTGTTCCACCAACCCAATAAAACAGGAAAGCTTTGCGAATAACGTTTGATGGGCCAATAAATCTGCGGCGTAAAATAATCTATCCAACCTTTGTTTAACCAAAGCTTTGCATCGGCATATAAAGTTTCGTATTGATCAAATCCGCCAACAGTTTCAGGATAGCCGGGTCGCCAGATTCCAAACGGACTTAATCCAAATTTTACAGAAGGTTTTGCAGCTTTTATTTCTTTGTAAATGCGTTCGATTAAATCGTTTACATTTTTGCGGCGCCAATCACCTTTTATTAATTTTCCTCCTGCATTTTTGTAAGCTGCATAACTAACACTATCCGGAAAATCTTCTTTTAAATTATATTCGGGATACGGATAAAAGTAATCATCGAAATGAACGCCATCGATATCGTAACGGTTTACTAAATCAATCACAACATTTGTTGTTCTGTTTTGCACTTCTTTTTGCGATGGATCCATCCACCAATAACCTTGTTTAAGGTATAATACTAAATTCGGATTTGTTTTTACGATAGATTGATCGCTGATGGCACCGCCTTTTGGCGCATAAGCACGGTAAGGATTTAACCATACATGCAATTCGATGCCGCGATCGTGTGCTTCCTTCACCCAAAATTCTAACGGATCGTAATATGGATCGGGGGCTTTGCCTTGCTCGCCTGTTAAATAATAACTCCATGGTTCAATATCACTTTTATATAATGCATCGGCTTGCGGCCTTACCTGCAAGATCACTGCATTAAAATTATGTTTTTGTAAAAAATCTAACAGGTCGATGGCTTCTTGTTTTTGTTGTGCGGTGCTGAGTGCGGGTTTGCTGGGCCAATTAATATTTGCAACGGTTGCAACCCATGCAGCACGAAACTCTTTCATGGCCGATGGCGCAGCCGGTGGAATAATAGCGGTAGATTTTTTTGCAGGCTTGCAACTGCTCAATAAAAAAGTTATAGAAATAATTGCAACAGCATAAAATAATCTATTGATCATAAGCGGTGTTTTAATAATGGCAACAGCTAAAACTAAATCAATTTATGATTGCATTAATTTTCTTTTGAGATAAAATCGGTGAGAGATTATTTTAAGAAGTGGAACAGGAAATCCTAAGTAAAATTAACTGAGGTTGTTAAGAAATTATTTCAGGATAAGATGGTGGTCTCGTCAGGAATCGAACCTGAATCTGGAGCTTCGGAAACTCTTATACTATCCATTGTACTACGGGACCGGTGCTGCAAATATAAATGAATGAGTGAATGATAGAATGAGTGAATGATAGAATTGTTGAATAACGAACAAACCGTACAAGAGTGCGACGCCTCCGCAGTTGATTTTATTCTGCAGCTAAGTACAAAAAAATCTTACAACAAATGCGGCGTAGCCTCGGTTAATCCGGCATTGGTAACAATTAAATAATCGGGTTTAAATTCTTTTAAATTGTTGGCGCCGCCGTACGACAATGCAGAACGAATGCCATCCTGCAATCCCTGCAACACAAATTTTACCCCGCCTTTAAACGGAATAACGGTTGATTCGCCCTCAACATTTCTTTGTTCCTGGTTATGCACCGTTTTTGTTTCTAAGGATGCGGCACCGCGATAACGTTTAAATAATCCATTATTTTTTTCGATTATTTGCCCGGGCGATTCTTTTGTGCCTGCAATTAAAGAACCAAGCATTACGCTTTGTGAACCTAATGCCAAAGCTTTGGCAATATCGCCGCTGGTACGGATACCGCCATCGGCCATAACCGGTAAACTTGTTATTGCATTAATTTCTTCCAGGCAAGTAACATTAGGCACACCAAAACCTGTTTTAACACGGGTAGTGCATAACGACCCGCCACCAATACCTACACGCAAACCATTGGCGCCCCATGTTTCTAAATCTTTTGCAGCCTGTGCTGTGGCTATGTTTCCGGCAATGATGTCGATATGTTTTGGTAAAACAGATTTTAATTTTTTAATTGCTTTCTTAACTAATTCGTGATGGCCATGTGCCACATCAATTAAAATAATATTGGCACCCGATTGAACTAATGCAAGGGCACGTTCAACAAAATCTCCGTTTACACCAACAGCCGCCATTACCGGAATAATATAATTTTCTTTCCAGTCGCTCGAAAGCGTTAACCATTTTTTATTCAGATCTTTTTGTTGAATATAATCAACAACGATTGCGATTTCGCTGCACTGATTTTCTATTGAAAGAAAACGATGGATGCAACCCACGCCGCCGGCTTCGGTCATTTTAATAGCCATTTTACTTTCGCAAACTGTATCCATGCAGGATGCAACAAACGGCGCACATAAAAAATAATGTTGCGAAACTTTTGTAAACAGGCTGATATTTTTTCGAGAAATTACTTTTGAAAAAGAAGGCACCAATTGAATATCATCGTAAGTAAACGCATGTTGTTTCATAAAGCATCAATTAATTTATTTTCCGAATGCGGCAATATTACTGCCGAAAATTTTAACGGCAATCGCCAATAATATCACTCCAAAAAATTTACGTACTGCCAATAATCCGGCTTTGTCCAAAGCCTTCTCTACCCAATGCAAAGATTTTAAAACAATATAAATTACAAACAGGTTAATGAAGATGGCAGTTAAAATAATAAGGTCATCAAAATTTGCTTTCAGCGACATAACAGTTGTTAATGTTCCCGAACCTGCAATCAGCGGAAAAGCAATGGGCACAACAGTTCCGGAGGGTGCGTCTTTATCGCTTTTAAATATTTCGTGGCCAATAACCATTTCTAATCCCAGCAAAAAAAGTACCACCGAACCACCTACGGCAAATGAATGGATATCTACCCCAAGCATTTTTAAAAATGGTTTTCCGGCAAATAAAAACAAGACCATCAGGGCGCCTGAAATTATGGTGGCTTTAAATTCCTGAATGATTCCTGTTTTTGTTTTAATAGAAATTAATAAAGGAATAGAACCCACAACATCAATTACGGCAAACAGTGTAAATGAAACGGTTACTAATTCGTCGATATTAAAATTCATGCTTTGAAATTTAGTACAAATGTAAAAACATCCTGCTGCAGACAGGATGTTTTTTAGTGCCTCACCCCGGCCCTCTCCTGAAGGAGAGGGAGAGTTTAAAAATCAAAGGTCTTCTTGCGCAGCATCAGATATTGCTGTTGCAGGATGCGCAGGCAATTGATGCATAAACAATCGGCATATAAACTTTCAACATAAACACGCTCATCGTATTTTAATTTTACCAGGCTGCACTGGCATTCTAAAACGTTTCCAACCTTACATTCGAAATTTGAATTGCAGCGCGGACAATTTTTATTTTCGTGATGAGCCATGTTGTTAATGAGTGAATGATAGAATGAATGAATTGCTGAATATTGTTATGAACTTACAAGTGTGCAACGCAAGCCTCATCTGCCTTTCAGGCATCTTCTCCAATTGGAGAAGAGAAGCGGATGCAATCTGTTTTATGCCATGAAATACAACAGCTTGCTACATAAATTTATAAATGAATGGTTACACCCGCATTAAATAAAAACGGAATGGAATTATATCCACGCACATCAAAGAATTTTTTATTGGTGATGTTTTGTGCATCAGCAAAAAACTTGATATTTTTTTTGAACTGATATTCGGCATAAGCATTCATTAAAAAATAATCGTTCAATAAAACATCGGCCTTTGTATATCCGCCAACATCATATCTTTTGCTTACATATTTTCCGCTGATACTTGCATAGAATACAGGCGTGAACTGATATGCAGCAGTTATGTTGATGGTGTTTTTTGGGCGGCGCAACGAATAATTGTAAGTGGTATCGCTAAAACTAATCCGGCTTTCGGTTGTTTCTTTCGATAACAATAAACTGTAATTGGCAGTGATGTTTAATTTTTTTGTTGGATGTACCGTTACCTCATATTCCAAACCATTTACTTTTTGCAAAGTGTAGTTGAAATATTGAAACGAGATATAATTATAATCGATGCCGTTATTAATATTTCTGTAAAAGAAAACCAGGCGCTGACTGAATTTTTTTAGTTGCTGCTGCACACCCGCTTCATAGTTTACAGAAGTTTCGGGCTTTAAATTATTATTGCCGCTGTAAGTATCATATAACTGATAAATACTTGGCGCTTTAAACCCTGATGCAATGCTTCCGAAAATGCGGAACTGATTATTTATTTTATAAGATGGGTTAAATGTGTAAGTATAATTTGATCCGTAACGCGAATGATGATTATATCTTAATCCTGCTTCAACATTTAATTTTTTATAATTAAAAAACAGAGAAGTGTAAAACGAATTCTGGCTCATGCCGGTATCGTTAAACACGCTGTTGTACGCCCCCCAGATACTTTTAGAATTGTATTGATTGTTCATCGAACTGTAGCGGAAATCGGTACCCACCAATAAGCTGAAATACTGATGCAACCTGATGTTGGCATATAGTTCTGCAAACTGTGCAATGCTGTTGTAATTATTTAACGCAAAAGAATTTGCATTAGGGATGGATGCATTATCGTTATAATTACGTTGCATTTTGCTGTACTGATAATTGCCAACAAAACTTAGGTTCTGATTTTTATATTGAAAGCCCGTACCAGAAATCCACGACTTATTATGAATATCATAATTAGTTGCATCGGTAAACGGGCCGGCATCAACACCGGCAGTATATTGGCTGTACTGCGAAAAAGCTTTGAACATTAATTTTTTTGTTGCCTGATATTGTACTGCAACATTGGCGGCATCGCCATTGTATCCATCCTTATCAAAATTTTTATTTCCGATACTGTCATAAGCAGCAGAAAAACCATTCGAAATTAATTTCGAATAACGTGCTGTGTACGAAAATTTATCTTCTTTTCCGTACAACTGAAAATTACCTTTAAATGTTCCGAGGTTGCCGCCTGTAATGGTTGATTTAAAATTAAAAGGCGCAGCAACATTATTTTTTATTGTGATGATATTAATAACACCTGCAATGGCATCGCTGCCGTATAAAGTTGATTGAGCGCCTTTGCATATCTCAATTCTTTCCACATCGTTGATAGAAAATAAATTCAAATCAAATTCATTATTAATCATCGATGGATCGTTCACCGGAATGCCATCCACCAAAATTAATGCACGGCCACTGGTAGCACCACGCATGTATAAAGTTTGCACGCTGCCTGCATTATTTAATGCGCCATTGATGGTAATGCCAACCTGTTCGTTTAATAATTCGGCAACTGTTTTGCCTGCACTTTTTTCTATCTGTTCTTTCGAG
>DATAMD010000164.1:0-2075 GCA_036260755.1 Chitinophagaceae bacterium
TTACAAATAATATTTTGGTTAACCGTTATCAGCCGTATGCCGGCGGCCAGGGCCCTATTCAATTAAATAACGGAAGCGATCTGAACTGGAGCTTCAGGGTTGGTACAAGCGATCTTTTCGAAGACATTAAATTTATTGGCGGCTTCCGTTTTGGAACCAACATAAGCGATAAAGATGTGTTTCTTTCGTTTCAAAATTATCGCCGCCGTTTAGATTGGGGTTTCACTTATTACAGAAGTAATATAAAAACTTATAATGGTTTTTTTCTTACCCCACCGGCAAGTTATTACAACTCATCTATAGTTACTAATTTATACCAGTTCAATTTTTCGTACCCGTTAAATGAAGTAAAAAGTTTCCGTATTACAATTGGTGCAAGAAACGACCGTGGTACCATCAGGCCTTTTAACAACAGTACCGGAGCCCCTGATCCTTATGGGCTTGCTTATCACGACAGCAGTGCAACCTATGGTGTTGGCAGATTTGAATTTGTACACGATAATTCACTCAACCCTGCTCAGAATATTTGGGTAGGCTCGCGTTATAAAATTTATCTTGATGTTAATGTGCCCATTAACAACGCAGGATTTACAACATACAATCTTGGATATGATGCAAGGCAGTATATAAAAATTTACCGCAATTTTATTTGGGCCGGACGTGCAGCCGCCGACTTTAGCTGGGGTAAACAAAAAATTATTTATTATCTCGGCGGTGTTGATGGTTGGATAAACCCGCAGTTTAATAATTTACAGCCGGCACCCGATCAAACTTATGCGTTTCAATCTTTAGCCATCAATATGCGTGGCTATAACCAGAATGCTGCCAACGGAAATAATGCTGTTGTATTTAACAGCGAATTTCGTTTACCTGTTTTTACAACTTTCTTCGACAGGCCAATTAACAATGCATTCCTGAGAAATTTTCAATTAACACAATTCTTCGATTTGGGTACTGCATGGAACGGAAAATTTAACGGCATACAACGCCCTACAGTTTATTACGGTCAGCAGAATCAAAATAATCCCATTATTGTTCAATTCGATTCCGGTGGTATTGGCCCGTTTGCCGCAGGTTATGGATTTGGAGCACGCAGCACTTTGTTGGGATATTTTTTAAAATTAGATACCGGATGGCCGATGCTGGGATTCTTTAAAGGAAAACCAATCTGGTATTTTTCTTTAGGATTAGATTTTTAATGAAGTATTGTAAAAATAATACTCGGTTATTTTTAATGGAATATTTTTTTGAAAACTTGTATCACTACCATTAATGTCATTTGCATCAGGCTGTTGTTAAACTTGTAATATTTTCGTCATCGCATAATTGTTTTTCAGAATGGAAACAAGGAGTGGTTATAAAGAATTAAAAACCAAAATCATCCACCTTAATTTTTTTAGTTTCTTTATCTTCTGTCACTTTGGCTTGTAAGTGTACGGGATTACCTTCTACATAAATGGCTCTGTAAGGGCGTACCGGACAAATATATTCACAGCCACCACAGCCTACACAAAGTTCATTATTAATAGTTGGTATATTCAAATCACCTTTGTAAGGTTGCATGCTTACAGCCTGCGTTGGGCAATGTTCTGAGCATGCGCCGCAATTAGTTCCATCTGTGACAACAACACAATTTTCCTTTACAAACTTTACTTGTCCAATCTGTAATGTTTTCTTTTCTTTTCTGGATATTTTTACAATTGCTTTTGTGGGACAAATTTCAGAACATGCGATACAATGATAATTGCAATAACCTTGTTTGAAACTCATTGCAGGTTGCATCATTCCAATTATACCGTATGCAGTAAAAGTGGGTTGCAACACTTGAGAAGGACATTTACTTACACAAAGCTGGCAAGCCGTACAAGAATCATTAAATCGCTTGACATCAACAGAACCGGGAGGTGTAATAGGATGATTTTTTTTGAAAGCAACATTATGTGAAGTAAAAATCTCCTTATTATTATCAGCAGGATGCTTCTCTCTTCCCCCCCTTCTTCCAAAAGTTTTTTGAAGTGCTGTAATCCCTAATAAAACAGATCCTACAATAAATTTTCGCTTTGTTTCATCAATAG
>DATAMD010000169.1:0-3080 GCA_036260755.1 Chitinophagaceae bacterium
AGTTTTAGCAGATCATTTTCAAGACCTACCCATCCTGATGATTCTTGGTTAATATATGATTGGGCGGTATATGTTGCCGACAGAAAAAATATCGAAGTTGATGATAATAGCCGAATCAATATGGGAGGGTCTTTTACAAACTTATAAAACCGATTTCCATTTGCATGCAATGATTGTTTAAGGTGTTATAGAAGCGTCAATAAGTAATCAATTAATGAACCACCCAAAACAACAAATGCACAGTTTATTTTTCTAAAACCAAATGCAAGAACAATGCTTGTTGTTGCAATGAGAATTGTACGCCAATCATTAATACTTTCTTTGCCCATTGAATAACAAACAGCGATGATAATTGCCACCGATGCAACATTTACAGCATCTAAAAAATCCGAAAACAGTTTTGAATTTCGCATTCGTTTTACAAGCGGGTTCAGTAAAGCCACGAAAATAAATGAAGGCAGAAATATTCCGATGGTTGAGATAATTGCACCCGATAAACCATTGATTTGATAACCGATAAATGTTACCGAAGAAAAAACAGGCCCGGGTGTGAACTGCCCCACTGCAATCGCATCAATAAGTTGTTGTCGTGTCAATAAACCTTTTGATACAAGTTCTGTGTCAAGAAAGGCAAACAACACATAGCCGCTTCCGTAAAGGATTGCACCGATTTTTAAGAATATCAAAAACAGGTTCAGGTTTGTTGCTGTAATTGATGTGCCTGAAATTTGAAGAAACGGAAAAGGAAAAATGCCGTTTGTTGTGGTTTTGTTTTTGAGTGCAGAAAATATAACAAACAACAAGCCCGCACCAAACAATAAATATATTTCGTTGAAATTAAGAACCGATAAAACCAAAACAATAATTCCAATTGCTGCCAACTCAACCGACTTCAACGATTTTTTGGCAAGCGGATAAATAGCGGCAAGAATAACAGCAATGATTGCAGGTTTGATGCCGTAAATAAATGGTTGTACTTGCGGAAGCTGTCCGTATTGTTTGTAAAGCCATGCAAATATTCCCGTGATAAAAACAGCAGGAAGAATAAAACAAAGCCCTGCAACAACCAGCCCTCTCCAGCCTGCCCGTTCGTGTCCGATGTGGATTGCCATTTCGGTACTATTTGGCCCGGGTATTAAATTAGTTGCCCCAATAAGGTCAAGAAAATGCTGTTTGGTGAGCCATTTTCTTTTTTCAACAACTTCTTGTTGCATCATTGCAATATGAGCCGCCGGCCCGCCAAATGCAGTAAAGCCTAACTTCAAAAAATGCAAGCTCTCTTAATTCATTGCTACGGCTCACTATCAAAATATTTTTTGTCCAACGAAAAATTACCACCACCAAAATACAGCAAGAATAAAAGCAGCAATGTCATTGCAAAATCAGTGCGGTATTCATGAGCCATTGCCCAAAATCCTTTGTCAATTAAAATGGGAATTTTTGTTTTGATGAATGCTGCACACATTATAATCAATAAAGGAATTGCCGCTAATCGTGTAAATAAACCAAACAACAAAACTGTTCCGCAGATAATTTCAAATGCGCCTGTGAAGTTTGCCCAAAATACAGGTTCTGCAAAACCAATTTTTGCAAAACGTCCTGCACCAACTGTTTCAGGTGTGATAAACTTTTGTAATCCTTCCGAAAGAAAAATCAAACCGACAATTAGGCGGGGAATTAGCGATGGCGTTGATGATGTTTTGAAGATATTATTTTTCATTTTGTAATTTGAAATTTTGGTTGCTGAATGGCGGTGCGCTTGGAATGCTAACAACATTATATTCAAATTCAGTGGAGCGGTGGCATTGGTTGCAGGTATTGGTAAGTGATATGTAACTGTTTCTAAATTCAGTTGAATTTTTTTGCTGAATGGCATTGTTTACATTTTGCAAAGGTTGTTCAATCATATCTATTGATTTTGTTTCGGGCCTTTCTGTGCAATATTTTTTTATGTTATCCAAACTTTCTTTTATTTCTTTGATTTCAAAGTCGGCTAACTTCCAATTTTCATTTTGCCCTGCAAACCAAAGTTTGTTGTGATGAACTTGTATGCTGCTCATAAATTCGCCGAAACCCGGTTTGTACGAATTTGCCTGCACACTATCAATCATTTTTTGCAGAATTTGCGTTTTGTCGCTTTGCTGATTGCAAGCCGCCAGGAAAAAGAATGCTGATAAACTTAGAATATATTTCATACCGCTTAATATTTTGATGTTGCTAAATTGGTACAATAAAAATATATTGTTGCGGTATATTTGAAAATAATATGGTATTGATTATTTGTTGCGAAACGCCTGTGGTGTTTTTGCTGTGTAGCGTTTGAAATACTTTACGAAATGAGAACTATCCGAAAAACCCAATGAAAACGAAATTTCAGAAACGGTATTGTTTGTGTAATGCAGAAGCCGTTTTGCTTCACTGATAATGTATTCGGCTAAAATATCGCTTGCCGATTGATTGGCATTTTTTCTGCAAATGGTGTTTAGGTTTTGAGGTGTTGTGTTCAGCAGCTTTGCATAATGGGAAACATTGTTTTGCAGTTCATCAGTTTTGCTCAACAAATCTCTTAACGATTGAAAAGTGTTGCTTGTAATTTTTGTTTTACTTGTTTGTTGTTTTGCTGTTTCAAGCAGTTTGGCAAACAGCGCTTTCAGCAAACCTTCAATAATTGTAAAGTTTTTTTCTTTTGTCAGTAAATCAAAAATCTGTTCAATAGTTTTGTGTTCTTTGAGTTGCAGCAAAGTTTGTGCGCTCAATTTTGAAAGCAATGTTTTCAGTTCGTTGTCGTAGCTCTTTTCAACAAATTCTTTTTTGATAATGATAACAAAACCTTTTGGAACAGTTGCGATGTTCCAATGGTGGACTTGTTCTTTTCTGACAAAGAAAATTATCGATGGTTTTATTAGAAATGAGTTGTGGTCTATGCTATGTGTGCCTTTACCTTTTGACAGATAAATGATTTCAAAATAGTTGTTGTGTTTGTGCGGTTCGGTCTTACGAATTTCCTGCCTGAACGGTGCAATTTTGATAAACTTGCCCGTTTCGCTTTTGTCTTTTATGTTTATTTTATAAGTCAATAT
>DATAMD010000170.1:0-14584 GCA_036260755.1 Chitinophagaceae bacterium
ATTTTAAAACACCTTGTTGCGTAATTATGGGCGATGAAGGAAAAGGCGTACAAGCACATTTGGCAAAAGCAGCAGATTATTTTTTTTCGATACCGATGGCAGCAACATTCGATTCGTTTAATGTATCTGTTGCCACAGGAATTATTTTGTATGAAGCGATGAAACAAAGAATGTAATGTTTTCTTGTTCATTTTTTCAACCATGCATTTAATTTTTTTCGGGCTATTTGCCAATTATTGAAATCACCATTGATGGGATTTATTTTTTTAACCGTTAAGCTTGCAATAGATCCTATAGTTATTTCTAATGGAAAAATTAAAATTGGCACCACTGTTCCAAAAAGGACAAAACCTTCAGGTGCGCTGTATTTAGATACAAAAAAACTCTGATCACTGCTATTATGCGCAGTTGCTGCAGCAATTATGCCGCTTATGGTCCCTACGGCAAGGCTTGTCATCAACATTGCGTGCCCTGCCGAATGTCTTAATCGTATATAACCTATTGCAGTAAAACTGATTTTCATTACTCGCTTTGTACCTCGTTGACTAATAAAAATTGATGAGTCTGTAACACTTAGCAATTGCCCTTTTGCAATTTTATTTTTGTTGTTATCATATATCCTCACAAAATGATTTTGTGAAAGAATTGCACTGCATATAAATATTGTAAAAATAAAAAAGAGCGTTTTCATGGTTTTTATTTCAGTTTAAATAATAATTATTTACATCATCTGTTACTTCTTTTCTTGAATATACTTTGTAAATCTTTATTCGAAAATGCAAACCTTAAACCCAAACTGATGTTTGAATTATTAAATTTTAAATTTTGATGGGTTAAATTATCAGAATATTGTGCTTGCAATTGTAATTTACACTGCACCCTGCCAAAGCGAATTGTAAGAGCAGATTCCAGTAAAAATGAATTCCGGCTTTTATCTATCTGATCTAAATAAGTAAATTCATAGTTGTTAGTATAAAGATGATTCTCAATTCTGTTAAAATTTAAATTGGATAAACGAGTAGATAAAGCAAAATCAAATGCTTTCAGTTTTACACCAATAGAAGGTTGAATAAAAAATTTGGCACAGGCTAAATCTGAATTACCATTATTATAAGTTCCTCCATACCAAAAATCGGATACGGAATATTGATGATGTTGGTTACCGATAGCAGAACCAAAATACGTTTCAAATACAAATGATTTATTTAAAGTTTTGTAATATCCGATCGCAACTTCATAATAATTCCCTTGTGCCCAGCTACTTACAGAATCTTTTTTTCCACCAAAAGCCGACATATAATTTGCCATAACAGCAATATGATTTGTAACTGAGTAAGCAGTATGAATTTCATAAGTAGAAGTTTGATCTTCACCACCCAATTGCAAAGAAACACGTGCTTCGCCTTTTTGCCTGAACATAGGTACATTCTGAACATTAGGAATATAATAATAATGAGTGCAGCCATTTAACAAAAACAGCAACAGCAGATTTATGCAGGTTGTTATTTTTATTTTCATAAATATTTTTACGATTTAAAACCTGTTTTACAATTAGATTCGAATACTGAGAGCAATTTCAGCACAAACGTATTTTGAGAAACCGGATATATATAATTGACTGAAAGAGGTTATAAGAAATCTGTCTGAAAAAATCACATTGCCCAACTTAAAATGATTTAGTTATTTTATTTTTTGCTTATTTAAGATTAATTTAGATAGTCCAATTGCAGTTTCTGCAAAAGATTTTTAATCGATTAGTAAATTCTGCCAAAAGAAAAATCATGGAAACTTTTCAGCTACAACAACTCTTCTTTGAACAAATCAAAAGCAGGATTGCGTCTAATAAATCTTTTGTTGATGAAGTGGCAGATTTGCTGAACATTAGCAACGACAGTGCTTACAGAAGAATCAGGGGTGAAAAACAAATATCGTTCGAAGAAATAAAAACACTGGCTGCACATTTCAAAATTTCGGTAGATCAGTTATTACATTTGCAAACTGATTCCTTCATTTTTTCGGGTCGCATTACCAACAACACCGACTTTAAATTCGAAGAATGGCAAAAATCAGTATTGGTTAATCTGCAAACCATTGCAAGTTTTTCACCCAATCATTATTATTATCTGGCGAAAGAAATTCCTTTTTTATATTATTATATGCTGCCCGAGATTGCAGCATTCAAATCGTATTTCTTTCTGAAATCAATTTTATTTTATGATGACTGGAAGACTGCAAAATTTTCTGTGAAAGATGATTCCTTCAATCAATATCATGAATTGTGGCGAAAGATCAGTGATACTTATGCTTCCATTCCGGGAACAGAAATATGGAGCATAGAAAATATTACCAGCACCATTCATCAAATAGAATATTATCATATAACAGGTTCTCTAAAATCTGTTGACGATGCAATTTATTTGTTGGATAAACTGGAAGAACTAATTAATCATGTTGAGAAGCAGGCCGAATATGGTGTGAAGCTTACATACAATCAAAAGCCTTCAAAAAATTTAGCCGCTTATAAAATGTATGTGAACGAATTAATCATGGGCGATAATATGCAGTTCATGGAGTTGGGCGACAAACAAGTAACCTACATCAATCACAGTGTTCTTAATTTTATTTTAACACATGATGTTGCGTTTAATAATTACACTAAAAAAACTTTCGACATCATCACACAAAAATCAACGCCCATCAGCGAAGTAAACGAAAGAGAAAGATTATTATTCTTTAACCGGTTGAGAGCAAAAGTGCATCTTTCGAGAAAACAAATTACAGGTTAATTTCTTTTTAAAAATCTACACTTACTTTTGATAGATGCAATCGTCTACAATACAATTAATCGAATGTCCCCGTGATGCCATGCAGGGCTGGAAACATTTTATTGCAACCGATCAAAAAATAAAATACATCAACGCTTTATTAAAAGTTGGATTTGATACAATTGATTTTGGAAGTTTTGTTTCGCCAAAATCGGTTCCGCAAATGGCGGATACAAAACAAGTGATTGACGGATTACAGATGACAGATGACAGTACAAAACTTTTAGCAATTGTTGCAAATACCCGTGGTGCCGAAGATGCAGTGTTGTTTGATAAAATTTCTTATCTCGGATTTCCTTTCTCAATTTCACCAATTTTTCAAATCAGAAATACAAACAGCAGCATCGAAGAAAGTTTAATTCGTGTGGATGAAATTCAGGAACTGTGTTTAAAAAATAATAAACAATTGGTTATTTATTTAAGCATGGGTTTTGGTAATCCGTACGGCGATGTTTATAACGAAGAAATTTTATTGCATTGGGCAGATGAAATGGTGAAACGAAATATCAATATCATTTCTTTAGCCGATACAGTTGGTGTGGCAACACCTCAACAAATAAGTTTTGCATTAAAAACCTTGATACCGAAATATCCTTCAGCAACTATTGGCGTGCATTTACATTCAACTGCATTTAACTGGAAAGAAAAGCTGCAAGCCGCGCTGGATGCAGGTTGTACAAGGTTCGACGGAGCATTGAAAGGTATTGGCGGCTGCCCGTTTGCACAGGACGATTTAGTTGGAAATATGGACAGCGAATTAATGATCGTTTATTTAGCCGAGCAAAATTTATTAAAAGGAATTGATACCATTGCCCTGCAGGAAAGTTTATTAATTGCTGATGAAATATTTAAATGATTACTAATTCGTGTAATTCGCTTTAATTAGTGTAATAACTTTGCTTTATGAAATTTCATTACGAATTTGATATAAAAAAATTATCGCAACAAATCAATCATCAACATAAATTATTATTGGTTGGCTCCTGCTTTACCGAAAACATCGGCGATAAATTAAAGAAACATAAGTTTAATGTTTTAGAAAACCCGAATGGCATTTTATTTAATCCGGTTTCTGTTTCCGAAGCCATCATCAACATCATCGAAGAAAAAAAATATACTGCACAAGATTTGTTTCATCACAACGAAACATGGCATAGCTGGCAACACCACAGCCGCTATTCGGGAATAACAGATGAAGATGCATTGCAGAAAATAAATTCATCAATTCATCAGGCACATCATTATTTAAAGAAAGCAGATTATTTATTAATCACACTTGGTTCGGCATGGGTTTATACTTTAACCGATAAGGCCGCAAACGCAACGGTGGGAACAGTTGCAGCCAATAACCACAAAGCGCCTGCAGATTGGTTTTCGCGAAAATTAATGCGTGCAGATCAGGTGATGGTTGTGTTGGGAACCATGCTCGATAAACTGGGTGCATTTAATAAAAAGATCAAAGTAATTTTTACGATTAGTCCGGTGCGCCATCTTCGCGAAGGTGTGATTGATAATAACCGAAGCAAAGCTGTTTTAATTCAGGCCGTGCATGAATTAAATGAACGATTAGAAAAATTATATTATTTCCCTGCGTATGAATTGGTGATTGACGATCTGCGTGATTACCGTTTTTATGCTGAAGATCTGGTGCATCCTAATTATCATGCAACCGAATATGTTTGGAATAAATTTATGGATGCCTGCATGAATGATGAAACAAAAAATTTAATGAAGCAGATTTCCGAAATTAATCTGGCATTCAATCATAAGCCATTCAATCCAAATACGGCGCAGCATAAAAAATTCCTTCACTCTTTTGCCGAAAAAACAAAAGCATTGCATCAACAATATGCTTATTTAAATTTTGATGAAGAATTGAAATATTTTTTGTTGCCGTAAAATGTAAACTAACTTTTTTTTGGATACACAAAACCTGTTGTTGATTCTTTGGTTTTAATGGGCCGGACTTCAATTCTTGCGGTACGGCTGTATTCAAACTCGGGGTTTTGTTTTGCAATCTCAATAGCTTCGGCCATATCGTTTGCAAGAATATGATAATATCCAACAATTACTTCGCTGCCGGCAGCATCATACTCTAATTCAAGCCAGGCATCATTCTCGTAAGAAATTATTTTTCCTTCCCTAACCAAAGGTTGTGCGCCCAATAACTTTCCATTGCTTTTCAACCGGTTAATATAAATCTCACATTTCTTTAAAAATTGAGATTGATCTTCAGAATTTAATTTCGAAAAATTATCTTTCTGATTTCGGATGAATAATTTAAATTCTTTCATACAGAAATGTTTTATGTAACAAATTTTATTTCATCAATAACAAAATACTTAACACCAATGCTGCCGAATTTTCTGCGGCCATCTTTCCATATTTCACAAAATCCAATGCGGCACTGTCATCCGCCGAATCGGAAAGCGAACGGATAATTAAAAACGGGACTTTCTGTTGATAACAAACCTGCGCTACTGCTGCACCTTCCATCTCTGTTGCATCGGCATGATATGCTTCGCGTATCGCTTTATTTTTTTTCGAATCGGCTAAAAAAACATCGCCTGTAACAATTGTTCCAAAAAATATCTGCGGTATTTTTTGGTTAATGTTTTTTAAATTAGTTTGTTGTGCTGCTAATTGTGCCGTTGCAATTAAAACAGAATCGCAGCCAAAATAAATTGGGTTGCGGTTAAAATTATACGGGTTCAGTGTTCCCCATTTTTCCAAACTATCGGCGCTTAATCTTCCGTAATCGTGGTAGGCCAATTGTTTGGCAACAACAATATCGCCGGCGTGCAATGCAGGGTTCATGGCACCTGCAATACCGCTGAATAAAATATCTTTCGGATGAAAATGTTCTAATAACAAAGTGGTAGTGATGGCCGCATTTACTTTACCAATACCGGCACGTGTTAAAACAATTTGTTTTCCGTTTAATGTGCCTGTATAAAAATGAATGCCTTCGATTACCTGTTCGTTTTTGTTTTCGATTTTATTTTTTATCAATTCAACTTCTGTTTCAAATGCACCGATGATGGCCACAATATTATTTGCAGGTACAGGAAAATAATTTAAATCATCTTCTGCCCTGGCCAACAAACCCTGTGCGTTTGAAAACTGAAATACAAATAATAAAATGCAGCTAAAAAATATTCTTCGCATAAATTAAAATATTGTTCTTGAATCTTGTTTCTCGAATCTTGTTTCTTGTACCTTTTATTTACGTCCTTCAAATTCATTCATCGATTTATAAATACCAAACCAATTACCAATCACCACATCAAACCAACGTGCCGGTAAAATTCCTTTTATAAAAAGTAAGGCGTACACAATGCCCGGCATGCGGACGAATAATTTATTTTTTTCTATGCCGTTAATAATTTTTTGCGCAGCAACATTTTGATCAACGATCGGTATCACGCTGCTTTTTACGCCGTCAAACATTCCGGTGTTAATATAAAATGGCGTAACCGTTGTAACTTTTACATGGCTGTTTATTTTTTCCATTTCCAAACGCAGCGAATCGCTCCACCCAATCACAGCCCATTTACTTGCAACATACACACTCATGTTTGGATTGCTTGTTAAACCCGCCGCCGATGCAATGTTTACAATATGTCCGCACTTCGCATCAATCATATCCTGCAAAAATTCTTTGGTAATGTGCATCAGGGCGCTGCTGTTGATGTTCATCGTTCTGTCGATATCGCTGTGCGAATGTTGGGCAAAAGATTTACCAACAATAATGCCTGCATTGTTTATTAAAATATCAATCTTGCCTGCATCGTTTTTTACTTTTTGTGCAGCGGCAATCACCGCATCGGTATTCATCACATCAACAGCATAAGGCAATACATTAAAACCCTGTTGTTTAAATTCGCCGGCAACACTGTTCAATAAATTTTCATTTACATCCCAAATTACCAATGTGTGCAAACCCTTTTGCAGTAACAGTTTACCCATTATTTTACCAATGCCCGATGCACCGCCCGTTATCAATGCTTTTTTATTTTCGATCCGGCTCATAAAATTATTTTGAAAATAAAAGGTAAGATTTTTTTGTTAGCCGGCCGAGGAACTTTGTGCAGCAGCGGTGGCGTCGCACACTTCAACTGAGGAAAGCCATTAGCTAATAGCCAATAGCTGATAGTTTTTTTTCAGTACAAGTGTGCGACGCAACAGGCGATGCCATAAAACTCAAGAGTCCGTAACAAAAAAACCTTCGCCAAAATATTGACGAAGGTTTTAATTATATAAACGAAAATTTTATTTTATTCCAAAAGCCTTTTTTACTTTAGGAACATAATCTAATTTTTCCCAGGTAAATAATTCAACTTTTACAGTTTTTATTTTTCCGTCGGGCGATTTAAATTCTTTGGTAACCACTTCATTTTTGCGGCCCATGTGACCGTAAGCTGCGGTCTCTCACGTTGCTCCGGATTTGTAATCCGGAGCTTAGAGTTATGAATTTACAATTCATTTGTTGAACAAAGTACAAAACGTACAAGTGTGCGACGCAACAGCAGCTTAACTAATTTTCAGCAGCCGGTAACAAAAAAACCTTCGCCAAAATTTTTGACGAAGGTTTTAATTATATAAACGAAAATTTTATTTTATTCCGAAAGCTTTTTTTACTTTAGGAACATAATCTAATTTTTCCCAGGTAAATAATTCAACCTTTACAGTTTTTATTTTTCCGTCGGGCGATTTAAATTCTTTGGTAACCACTTCGTTCTTGCGGCCCATGTGGCCGTAAGCTGCGGTTTCGCTGTAAATCGGGTTACGCAATTTTAAACGTTGTTCTATAAAGTAAGGACGCATATCCCAAACGCTTTCTACAATCTTGCTGATGGCACCATCACTCAATCCAACTTTTGCAGTACCAAAAGTATTTACATTGATAGATGTTGGTTGAGCAACACCAATGGCATAAGAAACCTGAACCAGCACTTCGTCGGCAACGCCTGCTGCCACAAGGTTTTTAGCGATATGGCGTGTTGCATAAGCAGCACTGCGATCTACTTTACTTGGATCTTTTCCGCTGAACGCACCACCACCGTGTGCACCTTTACCACCGTAAGTATCAACAATAATTTTGCGGCCTGTTAAACCTGTATCGCCATGCGGTCCGCCAATCACAAATTTGCCTGTTGGGTTAATATGGTATTTAATTTTATCGTTGAAAAGCTTTGCATATTTTTTATACTTTGCTTTTACACGCGGAATTAAAATGGTAATAATATCCTGTTTAATTTTAGCCTGCATTTTAGCTTCGGTATCAAAATCATCGTGCTGTGTAGAAACAACAATGGCATCTATGCGAACAGGTTTATTGTTATCATCATATTCTAAAGTAACCTGGCTCTTTGCATCGGGGCGTAAATATTTGATGGCTTTATTTTCGCGGCGCAATGCAGCCAGTTCCAATAAAATTTTATGGGCAAGGTCTAATGCCAATGGCATATAATCGTCGGTTTCATTACTTGCATAACCAAACATCATTCCCTGATCGCCGGCACCCTGTTCTTCTTTTTTCTTTCTATCAACTCCCTGATTAATATCTGAAGATTGTTCGTGAATAGCAGAAAAGATTCCGCAACTGTTTGCTTCAAACATGTATTCACTTTTTGTGTAACCTATTTTACGGATCACACCACGTGCAATTTCCTGAACATCTAAATAAGCTTTTGATTTTACTTCACCGGCCAATACAACTTGTCCTGTTGTTACCAATGTTTCGCAAGCCACTTTTGATTGAGAATCGAATGCTAAAAAGTTATCGATCAAGGCATCAGAAATCTGATCGGCAACTTTATCAGGATGTCCTTCAGATACACTTTCGGAAGTAAATAAATAAGACATAAAATTTTAATTATAATTTATGGTTTGTAATGAATAACAATTAACGGTCGCAAATATACGTGAAGCATCAAATCAACTTATTAAATACTATCAACATTTTAACAATTAATCTACAAATTTGGTGGACAATAGATTATTTATGCCCGAGTTCGTTATACAAATCGATATATTCGCTTAGATCGGTATCCCATCCTTTAAAAGGAACCACTTTTTTGCCTTTTACTTTTGCAAATTCTTCGCTTAATTTTTTATCTGGTTTTTCGGCACCAAATGTAATGGCATCGGCAAATGTAGCGCCGCCTCTGAAGAGAGCCGTATTGTTATTATCTTTAAATGATTCCAGATCTTTATCCTTGATGTTTGCATTAATAACCGCTTTCTTTAAAAAATCGGCTCCCAATTTTTCTTTGAAAGTATTTTCACCAATGGTGTAGATCACTTTGCTGTTGCTGAACACCGCTTCTTTTTTATAAGCCGTTTTAATAAATGCAGGAACCAGACTTGTCATCCATCCGCTGCAATGAATAATATCGGGAGGCCATCCGAATTTCTTTACGGTTTCTAATGCGCCCTTGCAAAAGAAGATGGTACGTAAGCCATTATCATCAAACCATTTTTCCTCTTCATCATGAAAAATATGTTTGCGTTTAAAGAAGTCTTCATTCTCTAAAAAATAAACCTGTAATCTTGCGTTGGGCAATGATGCCACTTTAATCTGCAATGGATAATCATCGTTATCAACCGAAACATTGATACCCGATAAGCGTACCACTTCGTGTAACCTGTGACGGCGTTCATTGATTACACCAAAGCGCGGCATAATGCAACGAACTTCCAATCCACTGTCGTTACTTTTGATTGCTAATTTGTTTACCATCTCTGCAAATTCAGTCAGCTCTAAATAGGGCGACATTTCGGTGGCAATAAATAAAATTCTTTTTTTAGACATTAGTTTGCCAATTTAGGGCAGTAAAATAAGTTGGCAAAGTTAAACAAAATACACCGAATAGCAAGGCATTGCTGCTTCCCTGTATGTTAAAGGTTATAAATCGCTATATTTTTAATTAAAAAATATAATCATTTAAAAATCATAACATGATAAAACGATTTTTAATTTTTGATGAATTAAACCGTAGTTTACAATGTGTTGTGTAAATTGCGAAAGAATGTATCATTGAATGAAAAAAAATCTTTCATCCCTTTTAAAATATGTTTTCTTTTTAGGCTTGGGTGTATTCCTTGTTTGGTGGAGTCTGCATCAAATTCCCGGCAACAAATGGAAAGAATTTATCAAGTCATTATCTAATGCAAAGTATTGGCTCATCATTCCTGTTTTTATAATTCTGACACTGAGCCATATTTTCAGAAGTTTGCGATGGAAGATTTTAATGCGGCCCATGGGGTATTATCCTTCCTTCACCAACACCTTTTTTGCAGTGATGATCGGTTACCTTGCCAACCTTGCTGTGCCTCGTTTAGGCGAAGTTTTAAAATGTACCATTCTTGCAAAATATGAAAAAGTTCCTGCCGAAAAATTAGTAGGAACCATTGTTGCTGAACGCGCTTTTGATGTTATTTCTCTCGGCATTGTTTTCTTCATTGCATTTATTGCACAGTTCGAAATTGTGGGCGAATATGCATTGCAAATATTCGATCAGTTATTAAAAAATAAGAGCGGCCATTTTTCTACTACCAAAGTATTAATTACTGCCGGCATACTTTTATTGGTTTTTATTGTGCTTAAAGTTTGGTTCAAACAGTTTGCACATTTATCGATCGTAATCATGATCAAAAAAATATTACGCGGCATTTGGGAAGGTGTTACAAGTATCCGCAACTTAAAACAAAAATGGACTTTTATTTTTTATACCATCGCCATCTGGAGCATGTACATCGGCGGCACATGGGTTGGATTACAGGCAACGGTTGGCACAGCAGGGTTGAGTATTACAGATGCCATAACGGTATTGGCATTTGCAAGTATCGGCATGATTATTACGCCAGGCGGCATCGGGGCTTACGCATATTTTATCGCTAAGGTTTTAGAAAAAAGTGATATCCCGTTTGAGATTGGTTATGCCAACGGAACACTGCAATGGTTTGCTCAATTTTTAATTGTAGTACTTATTGGAGCTGTTTGTTTAACATTATTACCTTGGTATAATAAGAAAGTCGGAAGTCAGGGGTCGGAAGTTGGGAGTTGAGTTTTTTTATTACACGAATTTTTGCGAATTACACGAATTGGTTATTGGTTTAATAGTTTATTGGTAGAACGATTTAGTTTTTAGTTTTTCTTTCTTTAGTTTTTTTAATTACCCATTTTATGAAAAGAGTTGATGCCATAGAAAAAAAAATATATACACTGCCACAATTATTAAAAACAATTGCAGCATGGAAAGTAAATGCAAAAACAATTTCATTTACCAACGGTTGCTTTGATATTTTGCACGAAGGACATATCTTTTCTTTATCGCAAGCCGCTCAGGAAGCCGATTATTTAATTGTTGGTGTTAACAGCGATGCCAGTACAAAAAGATTAAAAGGCAACGATCGTCCCATTAATAATGAACACAGCCGTGCATTATTATTAGCAAGTTTATTAATTGTTGATGCAGTAGTTATTTTTGAAGAAGATACACCGCTGCAATTAATTTCTTTGCTACTTCCGGATGTTTTGGTAAAAGGCGGCGATTATACCATCGAGCAGATTGTTGGTGCCAAAGAAGTGATGGCCAATGGCGGCAGAGTAGTAATTAATCCTATTGTTCAGGGGTTTTCTACAACAGGAATCATTGAAAAAATTCAACGGTTAGGATGATTAATATTTCAATTAATACTAATTAAAATACTCAGCAATTATTTATTGAAGCAATTGCTTTTTCAATAATATTTAATGCCTGCGTTAATTGTTCTCTTGTAATAATCAATGGCGGGCATAGTTGCAACACATTTCCCTGTGAGACTTTAAAACTTAATCCGTTATTCAAACAATTGTACATTATTTTTTCTGCTTCATCAATGGCTTTTTCTTTTGTGTTTTTATTTGTAACCAATTCAATTCCCCACAACAAACCAATACCCCGCACATCGCCTATCAAAGAATATTTTTCTTTCATGCGGTTTAATTCGCGGCGCATAAAGGTTTCATCGGCACAAACTTTTTCCAATAAATTATTTGTTTCAATAAATGCTATCATTGCCAATGCTGCAACACTTCCCAACGGATTTTTTTCGTGCGTAAAATGGCCTAACGAAATATCAGAGGCAATATTAAAATCATTTCTTGTAACAATTGCAGCCGTTGGAATAATGCCGGCACCCAATCCTTTTCCCAGACAAATAATATCAGGTTCAATATCGTAATGTTCAAAAGCAAACATCTTTCCTGTTCTGCCAAAAGCAATAGGTATTTCATCCAGTATCAATAAAACATTATACTTTGTACATAGTTCTCTAACTCTTTTCCAGTAAGCTTTTGACGGAATCTGCACATCGGTGTTTCTAATTGTTTCGGCAATGAACGCTCCTATCTGATCATCTTCTTTTAAAATATTTTCCAATGCATCGACATAATAAACATCATCATCAAAATCGTTTCGGTAAGTAACAGGCTGCGGAATATTTTTTGTTTCGGGAAATAAATGCCCCATGTATTTTTTAAACTGCTCTTCGCCGCCAACAGCAATTGCATCTAATGATGCGCCATGAAAAGAATCGGTTAAAGAAACAACCTTATGTTTACCTGTTACCACCTTGGCCAATTTCAAAGCCATGCTTACAGCACTTGTACCGCCCGGTGCCAATAAAACGCGATTTAAATTTGATGGAAGTAATGAAGTTAGCTTATCGGCAAAATCAATAACAGCAAGGTTTGTATAACGCCGCGGCGAAAACGTAAGTGTATCCATTTGCTGTTTCACTTTATCGATCACATATTTATTTCTGTAACCGATTTGATGAACATTGTTGCCATGAAAGTCCATGTATTTTTTACCGCTGGTATTGGTAATATAAATTCCTTCGCAAAATTCTATCACATCCAAACATGGTGTAGATAATGATTGATGCAAAAATAAATTTGCATCAGCATCCAGTAAACTCATGGTATCAAAATCAATGATCTGATACCAATTTTTTCTTGATTCAGAAAAGTTTACATCGCCTTCAGTAAGCAGATTATTTTCTTTCATAAAAATTATTTTGAAATAATTTTATCCGCTGTTTTTTACAGAACGTGCAACAGCACAGCGTTGCAGCCATTCTTCGCCAAAAGGATCGATCTCTCCGAAACGATGAATATTAAATGCCGAAAAATCGTAAGGGTTTGTTTTGCCTGCGGCCATTTCGGCAAAAGCCAAACCAACACCACCGCAAACGGCAATGCCGGCGCCCACACAACCTGTTGCAAATAATAAATTATTTTTTTGTGTTGTTGATCCCATGCTTAAATAATTGTCGGGCGTGTAAGCAGAGAAACCGGCGATGTAATATTTTAATCCGATGTCATATATTTTCGGGAAAAACTTAGCCAATTTATCAATCACTTCCGACAAATCATTCATGCCTTTATCATCACTGAATTTAAAACTGCTTATGTCGTTAGGAACATCTTTTGGAGAAACTGCAATTGATTTTCTTTCGCGGATACCAAATAATAATGCACCGCTTTCGGGCCGCAAATAAGCATTTACATCGGGCAACACCACCATGGGCGATGTTGCTGGAAATATTTCGTTGCGCTCTGTAATCCAATACTGGCTTCGCACAGGGGCCAATGCCAAATTAATGTCCGCTTTTTTTGCCAATACCGGCGCCCAAGCACCCGATGCAATAATTACAACATCGGCTTCAATAATCCCATCGTTTGTAACAACACCGGTTGCCGTATTTCCATCCATTAAAATATCTGTAACCTCGATACCCTGACGAATATGTGCTCCTAATATTTTTGCGCTGCGTGCATAAAAAGTCCCCAATAAATAAGGATCGCAATATGCTTCATCGGGCATGAAGGCAATCTTTAATGCCGATGATGCATTTAACCAGGGAGTAATTTGTTCTGCTTTTTCGGCAGAAATATATTCGCATCTTTCATTAAATTCTTCTGCAGTCTTTACCAATTCATCAAGCTCATTCACTTTACTTTCCGAAGCAGCAATATGCAGTATCCCCACTTTTTTTATGTCTAAACTTTCGCCCAATAATTTTTCCATCTCATCAATGGCTGTATAAGTTTGCTTAGCCAACGGAATAAATTCTTTTTTTGCCCTGATCTTTGTAATCATAGCAGCAGCGCGGCTTGTAGCGGCATTGCACAATTCGTTCCGTTCTAATACAATTACTTTTTTACCCGGATTATTTTTCGAATAATGATAGGCAATAGAATTACCGAATACGCCTCCTCCAACAATTACAACATTTGCTTTTTCTGCATTCATTTTATTCATAGCTGAGATATTTTTATATTTTATCTGATCCCTTTTTTAGTTAAATATTCAATCAGAGCTTTTGGATGATCTGTTTGCAATCCTTCCAAACCCAATGACAGAGCCTTTTCCCATCGGGTATTTTCATCACCCGATTGAATATCGGCCCAGATCGGAATATTTTTTTCTTTTGCCGCTAACACAGTTGCTGCATTATATTCTTCATAGCTTCCGTCCAATACATCAGCTTTATAATCATTTAATAATTGGATCATTTCCTGCCCGGTTTTTATTTCTTTAGGAAGACTAATCATTAAAGGCATTTGCGGTGCTATTTTTCTCCATTCAATAAATTGATGCGGCTCATTAA
Organism: Chitinophagaceae bacterium; assembly: GCA_036260755.1. GTDB lineage: Bacteria > Bacteroidota > Bacteroidia > Chitinophagales > Chitinophagaceae > CAIQDX01. The sequence goes on from DATAMD010000170.1 coordinate 14,490, forward strand.
TGTACACAACAATATTTTTCTCCATTCCTGCATTAATAATTTCTTTGTATGCAGCAGCAACGGATGCTTCTTTAAAGTCCAAATAAATATTTATT
>DATAMD010000180.1:0-4370 GCA_036260755.1 Chitinophagaceae bacterium
CTTTGTTTTATGGATTGATAAAAGAACCTACACAGCTGAGAAATTTTTTGGGAAGCAAGTTGATGGTGTTGCTTGGCAAAAGTTCTTATATTTTTTATCTCATCCATATTGGTTTTATTTCAACATTTGTAAAAAATGCGGTTGCCAATAATTTAGAAAAACTTTCGGGTTGGTTCGATGCAAAAAATTATAACTGGCTTTCCGAAAATATTAACAGCAGCGTTGTAAAAATTTTCCTTGCATTTATTTTATTGAATTTAATTTCAGTTGCATTATTTAAGTTCATCGAAGAGCCCGTAAATCATTTTATCCGTAAATCTTCTTTTTTAGAAAAAAGAACAAAGTTGAAAACTGCGTAAATAATTTTATTTTTTACAATTTTTCCCGATAAGTATTTTGGTTTGTCTAACTTCATTCAGTAGATATTTTCGAAAATCAATGCTTCGACAAGCCTGCCAATGACATATACATTAAATTCATGAAAATTGATGAAATATAAAATAGACTTTTTAATAAAAAAACATTTCATAATAATAATCAAGATGCTGCATTTTAACTATGCAACCTTCGCTGGTTTCACCAGTTCTTGCATAAGCCGCCTCTTTTTCTCCGGTTCTGACGAAGTCGGAATTGGAAAAATCTGCCTCAGGCAGATATTTTTTCAAAGGATAAAAAGCAGCGGCGTTGCAAGAACGAAGCCCGCCGGCTTGAGGCAAAAGAATTATTTTCTTTCTTATTCTTTTTTGCTTGTCCAAAAAAGAAACAAAAAAAGACCCCCGAAAATGATAACACCGCATTTTCGGGTGGGTACCTTGATGTGGCTATTATACTACTGTGACTTCAGCTATCGGGCTATGATGCGTAAACTAAAAAGCATGTTACTTTCAAAGCGCTTGTTTGCAACGTAAAATTAGTTACTCAGCAAGAAAGACATCCCGAACACAAAGTTGATGTCATCTTGAGCCCTGTCGAAAGATGATTACCCTGATTTCCGAACATATATTCATCACAACAATTTTTTTCAAATGACCACAACAAAAATTCTTGGTAAAAGAAAACGCATCGCATTAGTTGCACACGATCATAAAAAAACCGATTTAATGGATTGGGCGGTGTACAATAAAACTGTTTTGGCTAAACACGAATTATTTGCAACAGGAACAACGGGCAAATTAATAGAAGAGGCATTAGACCGTCCCGTAAAAAAATTATTAAGCGGTCCTCTCGGCGGCGATCAGCAAATTGGAAGCATGATTGCACAGGGTGAAATTGATGTGATGATTTTTTTCTGGGATCCAATGGAAGCACAACCTCACGACAGCGATGTGAAAGCCTTGCTGCGCTTATGTGTTGCATGGAATATTCCAATGGCATGCGACAGGGCAACGGCCGATTTTTTAGTAACCTCGCCTTTCATGCACGACGAATATGAAACAACCATTCCTGATTATACAAAATACCTGACACGAAATGTGAAAGAAAATGGCTGACGTTATTTTACGCCCATGGGAACCCGATGATGCCAATGCATTAGCCGGTATTGCCAATAATAAAAATATTTGGAACAATGTACGGGATCGTTTACCGAGTCCGTACACAATTACAGATGCAAATGATTGGATAACTTTTGCACTTTCGCAAAATCCTAAAACAAGTTTTGCCGTTGAATATAACGGGGTGCTGGCGGGCAGTGCAGGCTGTTTATTGAAGGACGATATTAATCGCCGATCGATAGAGATCGGTTATTTTATTGGCGAAGATTTTTGGGGCAAAGGAATTGCAACCGAAGCGGTGAAATTAATTACAGACTATGCTGCAAAAGAATTTAAACCGGTAAGAATTTATGCCGAAGTTTTTGAACACAACAAAGCAAGCATGCGTGTGTTGCAAAAAAACGGATTTTATTTGGAAGGCATCTACAGAAAAGCTGTTGTAAAAAATGATGTGGTGATGGATGATTATGTTTGGGTAAAATTATTATAACGTTCGTGTAATAAAATTCATAAATCTCCTTTTTCTGTTTCTCATGCAGTAACTTTCATGTTATGAGAAAAATATTATTACCGCTATTTGCATTCATCGCATCGTCTTCACTTGCACAAGACACTATTTCTAAAACCGATTTGATATCAGCATCAAAACTCTTTGATCTTTCTTTTACTCAAAAAGAAATAGATACCATGTACGATGCCGTGAAAGATAATGTTGAGAATTATAAACTCATGCATAAACTTTCGCTGAACAACAATGTACCATTGAGTTTGTGGCAAAACCCTGTTTTGCCGGGAATGAAATTTTCTGAAAAACAGGAACCCGTTAATTGGAACATTCCAAATAATATTTCTTTACCGAAAGATAAAAACGAACTGGCTTATTATTCTGTGTTGCAATTAGCATCGCTTATCAAAAACAAAAAAATAAGTTCGGTTGAGTTGACAAAATTTTTTATCGACCGGTTAAAAAAATACGGCGACACACTGCAATGTGTTATTTCTTTTACAGAAGATATTGCCATGCAGCAGGCAAAGCAAGCCGATGAAGAAATTGCAAAAGGAAAATACAGGGGATTATTACACGGTATTCCTTACGGATTAAAAGATTTGTTTGCCGTAAAGGGAACAAAAACAACATGGGGCGCTGCGCCATATAAAGATCAGGTGATTGATGAGGATGCATTTGTTTTTTTAAAATTAAAAGATGCGGGTGCTGTTTTGATTGCAAAATTTACGATGGGCGCATTGGCAATGGGTGATTATTGGTTTGGCGGACGAACAAAAAATCCATGGAATTTAAAATATGGTTCATCCGGTTCTTCGGCGGGTTCTGCATCTGCAACATCGGCGGGATTGGTTCCTTTTGCCATCGGAACAGAAACATGGGGCAGCATTGTTTCGCCTGCATCAACGTGCGGTGTAACCGGCCTCAGGCCTACGTTTGGCAGCATCAGCCGTACCGGCGCCATGGCATTAAGTTATAGTTTGGATAAGGTTGGAGTGCTTTGCCGAAGTGCCGAAGATGCAGCCATTGTGTTTAATTATATTCACGGAACCGATGGCAAAGATCAAAGTGCCGTGAACAAACCTTTCAATTATAAAACAAGTATCGACGTAAAAAAATTAAAGATCGGTTATACAAAAAATTATTTCGATAAAATAACAGATACAACACGCAATGAATGGAAAGTATTGCAAACATTTAAACAACTCGGTGTGCAATTGATTGCAGTTGATTTTCCGGATAGTGGTTTTTATAATTTCAATATCATGCGTGCCGTTTTAAGTTCGGAAAGTGCGGCGCAGTTTGATGAGTTTACAAGATATAATGTTGATGATGAAATGACGCGGCAAACAAAAAATGATTGGCCCAATGAATTTCGTTCGAGAAGATTAACAAGCGCTGTTGAATACATCAATGCACAACGTCATCGTTATTTGCTGATGCAAAAAGTTAATGAGGTTATTACAAAATTTGATGCCGTCATTTCACCCAACTGGATGGGCAATCAATCTGCCATCACTAATTTAACCGGACATCCTGTGATTTGCATTCCATCAGGGTTTTCAAAAAATAATTTACCAACAAGTATCAGCATCATTGGAAAATTATATGATGAAGCAACGATAATTGAGGTTGCTAAATTTTATCAGGATGCAACAATGTGGGATAAAATGCATCCCGAAATGTTTAAGAAATAAAAATTGAATAGTATACAGAACATACAAAAATGCAACGCAAACCTCATCTGCCTTTCAGGCATCTTCTCCTAAAGGAGAAGAGAAGCAGATGCAATCTGTTTCTGCCATGAAATTATACAGCTGGTAACAAAACTCTACCTCATATTTATTACATTGCGAAAACACCATAAAAATTTAAACAAATCGAACACCATGAGAAAAATTTTAATTGCAGGAATTGTTTTTTTGTTATCGCATGAAATAATAAATGCACAAACAAAAAACATTACAGGATTTACAGAAAAATCTGCTTCGGAACAAAACACACTCGAACAAAAATTTGATGCATTATTAAACGCACAAAATGTTGGCGCAACAATTAAAGAATTATCGGCAAAGCCGCACCACATAGGCTCTGCAGGCGGTAAAGAAGTGGCCGATGCAATTTATAATAAGTATAAAAGCTGGGGTTGGGATGTAAAAATAGAAACGTATAAAGTTTTATTTCCTACACCAAAAACCAGAGTGCTTGAATTAACCTCGCCAACAATTTACAAAGCATTGTTGAAGGAACCTGCATTAAAAGAAGATGCAACATCCAATCAGCAAGACCAATTGCCAACATACAATGCATGGAGTGCCGATGGCGATGTAACTGCCGAACTGGTTTTTGTAAATTATGGCTTGCCCGCCGAC
>DATAMD010000087.1:0-3334 GCA_036260755.1 Chitinophagaceae bacterium
TCTGTAAATAAATTAAGAATTCAATCGCTTGATTATACAGCCGAACCATCTTCTGTTTTACAAACATTGCCGGGCATTAGCTATTCAACCGATAACGGAACATTGTTTGGTTATTCATATTTCAGGTTAAGAGGATTAGATCAAAGCCGCATCAATATTTCATTGAACGGATTACCATTGAATGAACCTGAAGATGCAGGTGTTTATTTTTCTAATCTTCCCGGAATTCTTTCAAACAGCTCTTCGCTGCAATTACAAAGAGGATTGGGATTAAGTAAAAACGGTTCTCCTGCATTTGCGGGCAGCCTTGATTTTGAAACATTCGCACAGGAAAAAAATTATACAGCCATTGGAATTGGTGCCGGTTCTTTTAATTCGGGAAATATTTATGCCGAGCATGCAAATGAAAAAGGTAATGATCAGTTTTATTATAAATTATTAGGAATAAAAACAGATGGTTATAAATACCACAGCGAAAATTCATCAGGCACGGCTATGTTTCAATGGCAGCACAAAATGAAATCTTATCAATTGCAATATATTTTGCTTGGCGGCACAAATAAAAACGGATTGGGCTGGCTGGGTGTGAGTGATAGTGCCATCAAAGCAGATCCAAAAAGCAATGGCAATTCGGCTTTGGAGAAAGGAAATTTTTCTCAGCTAATTCAGCAATTGCATCTAACCAAAACTATTAATCCAAATTCATCAATTCATGCAGGCATATTTTATAATTATACCGATGGTGAATATGGATTTGATTTGTACAACTTTTTAGGATTTGGCTCTAACGGCCAATACATCAATTATAAAACAAAATCTTCTTATGGCGGTGCCCTGATAGATTATAATTACCGCAACAATCATTTTAGTTTTACAACAGGAATGTATGGTTCGTTTTACAGAAAATATCATGATGGCATTAACGAACCAACAGGAACTACGGCCTATAATAATTATGGAAATAAAAACGAGTTTAGCCCTTTCGCAAAACTTATTTATCACGTAAAACAATTTTATTTCTTTACCGATTTGCAATATCGTACTGTTGCATTCAGTTATCACGGCGATGCAACATTGCCAACATTCAAATGGAATTTTGTTAATCCGTTGGCAGGTATCGGTTATCAGCTAAATCAACATTGGTATTTGTATATCAGCAGCGGCAACATTCAGAGAGAACCTGGACGCAATGATATTTTCGTAGGCAACGATAATTTACAAAAAGATGCCAACGGAAATGCAGTGTATGCAAACCTTGCAGCCGAAAATAATTTTAGTACCGATGCAGGATTGCGTTATCAAAACAATAAATTAAGTGTTGCATTAAGTGCATACAGAATGCAGATTGAGCATGCGATTGATTTAAATGGACAGATAGGCCCAACAGGCGTTCCATTGCACAGCAATGTTGCCGAAGCTTTAAGAAAAGGAATTGAAACAGAAATACATTATCAGTTTGCAAAACAATTTTTATTGTCCGAAAGTTTTGCATGGGCATCGCATCACATATTGCAGGAAGGAATAAATTCTGCTCCGGTATTAACACCAACAGTTATTTCTTTTACCGAATTGCAATACCAAAAAAATAATTTTACCATTATTACGCAGGCAAAATATCAGGCAAAAAGTTATATCGATTTTGCTAATAATTATTCTATGCCTTCGTACACCTTGTTTAATTTGCTGGCGAAATATGATTACCGGAAATTTTTCTTCACCGCAAAATGGATGAACATTACCAATCAAACTATTTATTCCAACGGGCAATTAAATGTTTGGGGCAAACCAATTTATCAGGTAAATGCAGCGTCTAATTTCTTTGCAGGTGTTGGAATAAAATTTTAAACACGTTTAAACATAATTAATTTTATGATGATCGAAATGCTGAAAAGCAAAATACATCGTGCAGTTATTACAGAAGCTAATTTAGATTATGTTGGCAGCTTAACCTTTGATGAAGATTTAATGGATGCAGCCAATATTGTTGAATACGAAAAAATAAGTGTGGTTAATATAAATAATGGCGAACGCCTCGAAACCTATGCTATTAAAGGAAAACGTGGAAGCGGCGTTTGTTGTTTAAATGGCGCCGCTGCCCGAAAAGGAATGCGTGGCGATGTTGTAATTATTATTTCGTATGCTTCCATAAATGTAAACGAAGCAAAACAACATCAACCTGTTGTTGTATTTCCGAAAGAAGGTAATAAATTATAAGTAATTTTTTTGTTACAAGCTTTTGTACATAAATGATGCTGTAGTTGGGTTTCGCATCATGCCGATTGTATCGGGACTTGTACACTTTGTTCTTTATTAAACTTTATTATTTTGCGCAGAGAAAATGAACTAAAAAATTTTTCTCTGCGTTTTTTATTTTCGCTACGTGCAAAAATACCCCCCTTCAGGGGCTGGGGGTTAAATCGTCTTTCCTTTCAAAGCCCCGCTCACAGCGGCATCCATGGCACGCTCTGCAAACGGTCGCGTAATTTCATTCAGCTCTTCTATCTTGGTATGAATTAAATTTTTATCGTCCATCGTTAATGCCATCTGCAAATTTTGCATGGCTTGTGCAGTGGCAACCATTTCATCTTTCGAAATTATATTTGGATTTTTTGTAAGGAATTTTTCGGTGGTCTCTAAAATTTGTTCACCTTCGGTTTTTGCTTCAACAATGGCACGGATAGCAATATCATCTTTTGCATGCGTAATGCTTTCCAGCAACATTTTTTCTACATCTTCATCCGTTAATCCGTATTGCGGTTTTACTTCAATACTTTGTTCAACACCACTGCGCAATTCTTTTGCTTTCACCACTAAAATTCCATCAGCATTAATTAAAAAACTTACTTCCACTTTTGGCAAGCCGGCAGGCATTCCCGGAATTCCTGTTAAACTAAATTCGGCCAGTTTGCGGTTATCTTTTACCAAATCTCTTTCGCCCTGAAAAACAGAAATACGCATACTTCCCTGCCCGTCTTTTTGCGTGGTATATTGCCTCCCAACTTTTGTCGGAATTTTTGAATTACGCGGAATTAAAACATCCATTAATCCGCCCATGGTTTCAATGCCAAGGCTTAATGGTGTTACATCTAAGAGCAAAAATTCTTTATTGTTTCCTGCTAAAATATCAGCCTGAATAGCTGCACCCAAAGCAACCACTTCATCAGGATTTACTTCATCATGAACTTTCTGTTTAAAGAATTCTCCAACAGCATTTTTAACTGCAGGAATTCTGGTGCTGCCGCCCACCATTACCACCGTTTCAATTTCATCAATATTAATTTTCGAATCTTTCACCGCATTTTGGCAACACTGCAATGTTTTATTAATTAATGAT
>DATAMD010000199.1:0-2287 GCA_036260755.1 Chitinophagaceae bacterium
TTTTGTACGCGATTTTATAAAAAGTGAAATGTGCAATATTATTTTCGAAGAATTCCCGCAGGCCCAAATGCTTGCAGGAGTAGCAACAGCGGGCATTGCATGGGGAGCGATGGCAGCCGATCAGTTAAAGCTGCCCTACATTTATGTTCGCCCAAAACCAAAAGAACACGGTTTGGGAAACCAGATCGAAGGGTTTTATGAAGCCGGGCAAAAAGTATTGGTTATTGAAGATTTAATTTCAACAGGTAAAAGCAGTTTACAGGTAGTGGATGTTTTAAAACAACAGGGATTGGAAGTAGTGGGGATGGTTTCTATATTTAATTATGGATTTGATTTGGCCGATAAAGCGTTTAAAGATGCCGGCGTTATTTATAAATCATTAACCAATTATCAAACATTAATAAGTTTGGCTGTTGAAAAAAATATTGTTTCGGCCGACACAGAAAATTTATTGATGCAATGGCGCAATGATCCGGCAAACTGGAAGGGAGTTTAATAATAGAATTTTGAATGAGTGAATGATAGAATGAGTGAATGATAAAATGATGAATTTTAAAATTGTGAATCGGTAATCGTGAATCGCCAGTTTGGATTTACGTTTTACTTAGGGTTCATGATTTACGTTGTTCCGCAAAAAAATATTTCAGGGATGAAAAAACTATTTATTGCAATTGCAGTTTTATTTATTTCTAATGCAGTGCAATCGCAGGTGATGGCTGCAAAGAAAGAATGGATAACTATTAAATCGAATAATTTAAAATGCTGGGAATGCAAAGAACGCCTGGAAAAATATTTAATTTCCGAAAACGAATCAACAATGGAAAGCGGTATTGTTCAGCGAAAATATAATTTAATAGCCGGTGAAATCAGGATTCAATATTATCCCGATCGTGTTACGCCCGATGTGATAAGAACTGTTTTAAATAATGGCGGATATGATGCCGACAGCACCAAAGCCGATCCCGAAGCATACAAAAAATTACCGCCTATCTGTAAAAGAGCCGAAGATGGGGGCGGGCCTCAAAAAGGAAAACCTTGTCATTTACAACCATACAATCGCTGATTAAATTTTTTAATTTTATTTTATTTGATGACGGTGTTGCAATGCCCCCTTTTTAATTATTATTAACAAATATTAACAAATGCACAGTAAACGTTTGATGAGTTTTTGTACTCTTATTGTAAAACGTTAATATTGCAAATGAAGAATATTTTACTTTACACAGTAATAATTTGTGCAATCTTTTTTGTTGCGTGTTCCAAAACTGCCGATAATACTGCTGCAAATAGTGCTGCTTCGCTTTGGCCATTAAAGGCGGGAAATAGCTGGGTGTATCAGGATTCAACTTATGATACAAACGGGGTTTTAACCGATAGTTACTCCGATTCAACATTTATCACTACTCAAACAATTAATTCAATCGGGATTAATTTTTTTGGATTAAACGATTCAACAGGTTGGTTTGGCGCATCAAGTTTTGTTGGTGTTGACGGATCTAATACTTCTTTGTATTTAATGGAAACTACCAATACAGATCCCTACATATTTTTTTCTTTAAATCCGCCCGATGGTTATTTAACCGATTCTGCAAGTTTCGCATCTAACCCTTCCAATGCACAGTCAGATGCTTTGTATGGTTTTAAGAATACATTTAATATAAACGGTTTCACCTGTTATAAAAGTCAGGAAAATGTAACTGATGAAAACGGAAATATTACTTATGCAACTGTTTATTATGTTTCGCCGGGTATAGGAGTGGTGCGCATCGAAGAATATTCTACCGATTCAAACAACAACAACGCATTGTATTTGGATTACTCGCAAACATTGGTCTCGTATAAATTAAATTAAACTTCGCAATAAAATAATTCGCCATTGCCGAAGCAAGCAATATTTAAAAAGCTTTGCATGCTGCAGTGGCGTTAACAATTTTTGTACTTAGCTTTTGTAATTTATCTCAACTGCAGTTGCGTCGCACACTTGTACGAAAGAATAGCTATCAGCTATTGGCTATTAGCTAATAGCTTCTTCAGTACAAGTGTGCGACGCAACAACAGCTCAATATTCATACAAACGCTCGTTAACTAAAAATTATACGCAATAACTTTACTAATTGCCACATTCGCCTACATTTGCAACTCGTAAAATTTTAAGATTATGAAAGTGATGAAATTCGGCGGTACCAGTGTTGGTAAACCCGAACGCATGCATCAGGTATCGCAACTGATTACCAAAGATGCCGAACCAACCATTGTGGTATTAAGTGCTTTAAGCGGAACAACAAAT
>DATAMD010000205.1:0-1862 GCA_036260755.1 Chitinophagaceae bacterium
GTTTGTTGCAGGAAAAATATTATCAAACATTAAAAGGAAGCGCAGGCGAATTGCCCAAAACGCAGATCAGCACAGAGTTTGGCAATTATAACAGTTTGTTTTTCGATTCTAAGTTTGGCATTACGCAAAGTTTTGCTACGGCAGGATTTTATAAAAAGCAAAGCAATCTTTTGGAATCGTATTTTAAAACTGCAACGGCACAAACTTTAATTCAGAAAGCCGAATTAAAAAAATTGATCGAGCAATTGTATGTTGAACTTCAGTTTTTATATGCGAAGAAACAGGTGCTGCAAAACTTAGACGGCATTTACAGCAGTTATCAAAAAATTGCGAAGCTTAGGTTTGATAAAGGTGAAAGCAATTTGCTGGAGAAAACAACACTCGATAATCAATCGGCACAAAACCTGTTGATGCTGCAAATGCTGCAATCAGATATCCGGTCTGTTCAATTACAAATTTCGGTTGTATTGCAAAATGATATATTGATTGAACCGGCAGATACTCTTGGCCGAACAAGAAAATTATTTGATCAGGCTTTATTAAAAGATCATCCTTATTTAAAATTTTATCAGCAACAGCAATTGCAATCTGTCGCACAAACCGAATTGGAAAAGGCAAGATTGAAGCCCGAATTTTTTGCAGGGTATAATAATCAATCCATCGTAGGCTGGCAGTTGAACAAGGATAAAACCGAAACATATTATGCTGCGGGCAATCGTTTCTCATCGGTATCGGCGGGCATCAGTGTTCCCATATTTAATAAGGCAATTAAAGCAAAAATACAGGCGGCAAAAATAAATGAGCAGGTAAGCAGTGCATCGTTCGATCTGATGCATCAAAACCTGCAAAACCGCCTGGTTAAAGCGTTTCAGAGCTATGAAAAATTCTGCGATGCAGTAGATTATTATGGCGGTAAAGGTTTGCTTGAATCGAATACGATAATTAAAACAGCCGATTTAAATTATCGGAACGGGCAAATCAATTATATAGAATGGGCAACTTTATTTCATCAGGCTTTTGCAATTCAGTTAGAATATGTAAATGCTTTGCGTGAACAACATATTGCCGAATCGGAGATCAATTATTTATTACAAAACAATTAATTAAACAGCGATGAAAAAGATAGTATTCATCTTCATTATTCCAGCAATAATATTTTCATGCAAAAACAAACAAACAAAAGAAGTTGTTGCAGAAAAGAAAACTGTGAACGAAAATATGGTAGTGCTTACGAATGAGCAGATAAAAAATGCCGACATTATTATTGGTAAGCCCGAAACAAAAAATATTCATACAACAATTACTGTCAGCGGCCATGTTGATGTTCCGCCGCAAAGCCTTATCAGTATTAGTTTTCCGATGGGCGGTTATTTAAAACGTTCGGATCTTTTGTTAGGTACCAGCGTAAAAAAAGGCGATGCATTGGCAGTGATGGAAGACCAAAGTTACATTCAGTTACAACAAGATTATTTAACTGCAAGAGCAAGAATGGAATATTTAAACAGTGATGTGCAACGGCAAAAAGAATTAAGTGAGAATGAAGCTGCAAGCAAAAAAAATTATCAATTGGTATTGAGCGAATTTAAAACGCAGCAGGTTTTAATGAAAGGGTTGGAAGAAAAATTATTAATGATCGGCATCCGCCCCGAAAAATTAAACGTGAATAATATTTCACGAACCGTGAATCTGGCATCTCCCATTGCCGGTTATGTTTCTAAAATAAATGTAAATGTTGGTAAGTATGTTAACCCTGCCGATGTGTTGTTTGAATTAGTGAATCCATCAGATATTCATGTGGCGATGACGGTGTTTGAAAAAGATATCGATCTGTTTAAAAAAGGCGTGAAAGGCAAAGTGGCATT
>DATAMD010000206.1:0-9365 GCA_036260755.1 Chitinophagaceae bacterium
TTTTGTTGATGGTGTGATGATAGGAGATGGAAAAAAATCGTTTTCTTTTAAGCCTTCGGGTAAAGAAACTCCGCATAAATTTCTTTTGCCCGATGTATAAGTTCGCCATGCGTAGCCGGTTAAATTACCGCGAACAACCAATTCAATTTTAAATGGCTCGCATCTTTTTCCGATACTTACATTCGGTGCAGGGACATCTAATAACCAATTGGGGCAAATATCTTTTGTTGCATTAAGCATGTATGCAGCTATCTGATTTAAAACCTGTCCTTTATAAGGAATCAAACGTGGTAAAACAACATCGAAAGCCGAGATACGATTGCTTGCTATCATTACTAATATGTTGCTGCCGATAGAATAAACATCTCTTACTTTCCCTTTATAAAAAAGGGTTTGATCGGGGAATTTAAGTGTTGCCATAGTTCAAAGTAACAGCGTAAAAACAAGAAATGACTTGTTGTTAAAACATTTTTCTCAACAAGAAACCTTTATTTGTGTACAAATTAAATTTTTGCATAAAAATAACAATCAGTATTTTGCTCTACAATTCAAATAAAAACAGCCATATGAGAAAAATTTTTTGTTTCACCAGCTTGCTGCTGATTTTAGCTATCGGCACAATTACAAGCTACGCCCAGACTACAACAGTTTCAGGGAGCGTAAAAAACAGCAAATCAAAAGATATTGTAACTGCTGTATCTGTTACAATCAAAGGAACTAGTACCGGTTCGTTTACAGATGATAACGGTAATTTCAAGTTCACAACTACTCAGAAGCCTCCGTTTATCTTGGTATTTTCATCTGTTGGATTTGCAGAAAAAGAAGTTGCAGTATCGCAGGTTTCGGATGAAATTAATGTAGAGATTGCACCTTCTTATACTTTGGGAAATGAAGTTGTAGTAGCTGCTTCCCGTGTTCCTGAAAAAATTCTTGAATCACCTGTATCTATCGAAAGAGTTAGTATTGCTGATATACGTAATGCCGTTGCACCAAGTTATTATGATGTGATTGGTAATTTGAAAGGTGTTGATATAACAACTTCCAGTTTAACTTTTAAATCAATAAGCACACGCGGGTTTAATGGTAGCGGTAATTTACGTTTAAATCAAATTGTTGATGGAATGGATAATCAGGCTCCCGGTTTAAATTTTTCTGTTGGTGCTATTATTGGATTAACAGAATTGGATGTTGATAATATGGAGCTTTTATCAGGAGCATCTTCTGCATTATACGGCCCGGGTGGTATGAACGGTACTTTGCTGATTAATAGTAAAAACCCTTTTAAATATCAAGGATTCAGTTTTCAAATTAAACAAGGTGTAAATCATATTGATAATTTAGAACATGCACCCGGCGCTTATTATGATTGGAGTTTGCGTTGGGCCAAAAAACTTAATGACAGATTAGCTTTTAAGATCAATGCACAATTTATTCAAGCACAGGATTGGATAGCCAATAATATCTCTAACTACGATCGTTCCGGTTCTACAGGTGCTCCTTTTGGTCAGGTAAAAAGTGGAACAAGAACTACAGATCCAAATTATGATGGCGTAAATGTTTATGGTGATGAAACAACGCAAGGATTACAGGGTATAGCTGCATCTGTAAGAGCAGCAGCAGCTGCTGCCGGTGGCCCTACTTTATTACCAACACTTGATGGCGCTATTGGTGCAGGCTTAACATTGTCGCAATTTCAAGGCTTATTTACCGGCCCATTGGCTGGTTTAGCATCTTATGCTCCAATTTTATATGGTTCAAATTCAACCAAAAATTATTACAATGGCGTTAATGTAAGCCGCACAGGTTATAACGAAAGCGATGTTGTTAGTCCAATAACTGTAGATGCAAAATTATCCGGCGGTTTATATTATAAACTTACAAACAATATCGAAGCGTCTTTATCCGGATACTGGGGAACAGGAAATACAGTATATACCGGCAGCGATCGATACTCTTTGAAGAATATGAAAATGGGCCAATATAAAGTGGAATTGAAAAGCAAAGACTGGTACGTTAGAGCTTATGCAACTTTAGAAGATGCCGGTGATTCATACAACGCAACAATTGCCGCACGATATTTTAATGAAGCATGGATGCCAAGCACAACATGGTACCCAACTTATATGAGTGCATACACACAATATGTTGCTGCTGGCTTAAGCTTAACAGATGCTGCCAATGCCGCCAGAGCTGTTGCCGATAAAGGCAGACCAGGCGGGCCGATTTATAATAATCCGCTTTTCCAGAAAATAGTACAAACTCCAATTTCAAAAGGCGGTGCCCTTTTCCTGGATAAAACTTCATTGTACAATTTAGAAGGCCAGTATAATTTAACTGATGCATTAGGCTTGGGTAAAACAAAAACAGAATTTTTAGTTGGCGGTAACTGGAAACGTTATTGGCTAAATTCAGAAGGAACTTTATTTGCCGATAAATCTTCAATCAATCCCGGTAAAATTATGATTGAAGAAATTGGTGCTTATGGTCAATTATCTCAAAGACTTTTTAATGATGTTTTAAAATTAACTGTTTCCGGTCGTTATGATAAAAACCAAAATTTCGATCCGCGATTTACTCCACGTGCATCGGCAGTTATTAAAATAGCTAAGGATAATAATTTGCGTTTTTCATACCAGGAAGCTTACCGTTTTCCTTCTACACAAAATCAATGGATTAGTTTAGTGGTTGGCGGAAACACAATTTTATCGGGTGGTTTACAACAAATGATCGACTATTATAAACTTAATTCATCACCTGTTTATAATGCAAACGGTTTAGTTACATTCAATCCTATCAAACCAGAAAGATCATCATCTTATGAATTTGGTTATAAAGGTTTGCTGACTAAACAATTGCTTGTTGATGCTTATGTGTACTATGCTACTTACAACGATTTCATTACTTCTTCTAATGGAATCCAGATTGCTACCGGAAAAGCATTCAGTGTAGCACAAAATGCAACAGGTACTGTAAAAACAAACGGGTGGGGTGTATCAGTAGAATATTTATTGCCGCACAATTTCAATATAAATGCTAATCTGTATTCCGATCAGGTAACAGATCAACCATCTGATCCTAATTTTGTTTCATATTTCAATACGCCTAAAACACGTTTTAATCTTGGTTTAAATAACACAGGTTTTGGTCCAAATGGTAAATATGGTTTTGGCGTTGTTTATAAATGGCAAGATGCTTTCTTTTATCAGGGTTCGTTTGCAGTTGGACAAGTACCTGCATTTGGTGTAGTGGATGCCATGATTAGCTACAAACTTTCTGATATAAAATCACTGATTAAAGTGGGTGCTACCAATTTGTTTAATACACATTACATAAATGGTTTTGGTAATGCAAACATTGGTGGTCTTTACTACATAAGTTTTGGATATAACGTATTTTAACGTACACGGGTTAGTAAGTAAAAATCCTTCTGTTATTATTACAGGAGGATTTTTTTTACCCATATTTTGGCAGTTTTGGTTTTATACTGCAGAATCTTATATTTTTGCCCCTCATTTATAATTAAAAATAGTATGCGATCAATTGCTTTTAGAGAGGCGCTTCGTGAAGCCATGAGTGAAGAAATGCGCAGAGATGAAAGGGTTTTGCTGATGGGCGAAGAAGTAGCCGAGTATAATGGTGCTTATAAAGTAAGTCAGGGTATGTTGGCAGAATTTGGCGCTAAACGTGTTATTGATACTCCGATCTCAGAATTAGGTTTTGCTGCAGTAGCTGTAGGCGCTGCACAAAACGGATTAAGACCCATTGTTGAATTTATGACATGGAACTTTTCTGTTTTGCCTCTGGATCAGATTTTAAATACTGCATCAAAAATGTTGGCGATGAGCGGAGGACAAATTTCTTGTCCCATAGTTTTCCGCGGAGGTAACGGAAGTGCCGGACAGTTAGGCGCACAACACAGTACTGCATTCGAAAGTTTATACGCAAATATTCCCGGTATTAAAGTGGTATCGCCTTCAAACGGATATGATGCAAAAGGTTTATTAAAACAAGCTATTCGTTACGAAGAAGATCCTGTGATGTTTATGGAAAGCGAAGTTTTATATGGCGATAAATGTGAAGTACCCGAAGAAGAATATTATATTCCGCTTGGCAAAGCCGATATTAAAAAACAAGGCCGCGATGTAACCATTGTTTCGTTTAATAAAATGATGAAAGTTGCTTTGGGTGCCGCTGCCGAATTGGAAAAAGAAGGCGTTAGTGCCGAAGTAATTGATTTAAGAACGATTCGCCCGTTGGATTGGCAAACTATTTTAGAAAGTATTAAGAAAACAAATCGTCTGGTGATTGTTGAAGAACAATGGCCTTTTGGGTCTGTAAGTTCTGAAATAACTTATCGAATTCAGAAAGAAGGGTTTGATTATTTAGATGCACCCATTCGCCGCATAACCAGTGCCGATGCACCTATGCACTATGCTCCCAATCTGGCTGCATTAGCTATTCCTGATATTGAAAGAACCGTGAAGTTGATTAAGGAAGTAATGTATTCTAAAAAATAAATTTAAAATGATATGCATTGATCCCGTTGTAAAATAAAAAATTGCAACGGGATTTTTTTATTTCCTGGTGCAATGATAATTGCCGATTGAAACCCGAACCCTGAAGTGAGTGACACAACCGGCGATGTCCGCCCGTACCGAACGATGGTATCATAAAAAATATTTTAATTATTATGTTCGGGCAGGCCATGAAATACAAATGTTGGTACAATAAAAAAACAAAAACTAATTTTATTTATTCATTGTTTTAAATCAAACCGTATGAAAAAAATATTTTTATTTATTTGTTTATTGATGGCGATTGATATTTCGGCACAACAAAATTATCAGCCAACAAACGAAAACCTCGAAGCAAGAGAATGGTTTCGAAATGCAAAGTTTGGATTATTTATTCACTGGGGTGCATCGAGCGTTTTGGGCGCCGGCGAATGGGTGATGAACAACAGAAGTATCAGAGCCGACGATTATAAAAAATTATTGTACATTTTTAATCCAACAGAATTTGATGCAGCCAAATGGGTTAGCACTGCAAAGAATGCAGGGATGAAATATATTACATTCATTACGCGCCATCATGATGGTTTCAGCAACTGGGATACTAAACAATCTGATTGGAAAATAGCCAACACTATTTATAAAAAAGATGTGTTGAAATTGTTGGCTGATGAATGCCATAAACAAGGCATTAAATTATTTGTGTATTATTCGCTGGTGGATTGGTACCGATGGGATTATCCTTACGAAACAGGCAGAACCGGTAAGGGTTCGGGCCGAACAGAAAAAAGTAATTACAACAGTTATTTAAATTTTATGAAAGCCCAGTTAACCGAGTTGCTTACCAATTACGGCGAAATAAGCGGTGTTTGGTTTGATGGATTTTGGGATCAGTTGGATAATGATGAAGATAAAAATCAGCAATCAAAAATCGATTGGCATTATCAGGAAATTTATGCATTGATCCATCAATTGCAACCGCAATGTTTAATTGGAAATAATCATCATTTATCGCCTTTGGATGGCGAAGATTTTCAAATGTTCGAAAAAGATTTGCCCGGAGAAAATAAAGGAGGTTTAAGCGGACAAACCATTTCGCATCTTCCTCTGGAAACCTGCGAAACCATTAATAATTCGTGGGGCTTTAATATTGCCGATCATAGTTATAAATCAACCAAACAAATTATCGATCTGTTGGTAAGGGCTTCGGGCTATGGTGCTAATTTATTATTAAATGTTGGCCCAATGCCCAATGGCGTTATTCAGCCCGAATTTGTTAATCGTTTAAATGAAGTGGGTAATTGGTTAAAACAATATGGCGAAACAATTTATGCCGCAACAGCCGGATTTATTAAACCGCAGGATTGGGGTGCAGTTACACAAAAAGACGATAAAGTGTTTTTGCATATCCTGAATAAAAAGGATGATAAATTATTTATCGAAATGCCTTATAAAATTATTGCTGCAAAATATTTTATTAACGGGAACAAAGTGGAAGTAAAAAATGTTTCGGATAAATATTGGATGATTGATCTAAAAAATGCAGATGCCAATGCTTTTGATAATGTGATAGAAATATCGGTTACAAAATGAGAATGAAATTATTTTTTTATTTTTTATTTGTTTGTATTTATTCTTTTTCTTTTGCACAGCAAAGAAATACGGATTCGCTGAAACACAATGCAGACAGTAGTTTAAGTGATGTTATTGTTACTGCATTTCAATCTAAAGTGAAGTGGAAAGATGCGCCTGTGTCGGTTGCAGTGATCGCACAAAAAGATTTACAAAATATTTCAACCACCACATTATTGCCTGCAATAAATGCCGTTGCTGGCGTTAGGATGGAAGAACGTTCGCCGGGAAGTTACCGGCTATCGATTCGCGGCAGCACATTGCGTTCGCCTTTTGGTGTGCGGAATATTAAAATTTATTGGAACGATATTCCGCTGACCGATGGTGGCGGTAATACTTATCTGAACCTGATTGATGTAAATCAATTAACAGGTGCCGAAATAATTAAAGGCCCATCTGCAAGCATGTATGGTACCGGAACAGGCGGTGTTGTATTATTAAAATCGCAACAACCAGTTTTATCTTCATCTGCAAATTCATTTAATGCATCTGTTAG
Organism: Chitinophagaceae bacterium; assembly: GCA_036260755.1. Classification (GTDB taxonomy): domain Bacteria; phylum Bacteroidota; class Bacteroidia; order Chitinophagales; family Chitinophagaceae; genus CAIQDX01. Next base: position 6,640 of record DATAMD010000206.1, read on the forward strand.
TGCTGGCTCGTTTAATTTATTGAATGAACAAACAGGTTTTATTCATCAGCAAAATAATTTTACAACAAGCCTTCAGCAATCGCATTTGCAAAGTGATGGTTACAGGCAACAATCTGCCATGCGAAAAGATGTTGTAAAATGGAATGGGAGCATTCAATTAAAACAACAACAACTTAAGTTTTTATTTTTTTATACCGATCTGGATTATCAAACGCCGGGCGGATTAACAAAAATGCAAATGCTTCAAAACCCGCAACTGGCAAGGCCTGCAGCGGGAAGCATTCCGGGCGCTGTTCAGCAACAGGCAACTATTTATAATAAAACTTTGTTTGGCGGATTGAATCATCAATATAAAATCAATGAATCATTTTCTGCAGAAACTTCGTTGATGTTGAATCATACTTCATTCACCAACCCCGCTGTTTTAAATTATGAAAACAGGGATGAAACGAATACAGGGGCACTGACAAAGATTATCTATCATCAAAAAATAAATGAAACAGATTTTCAATGGAGCACAGGTGCAGAGTGGTTGTACAATCATTCGCGTATTGATGATTATATAAATAAAAATGGTGTTGCCGATAGTTTGCAATTAAAAGATGATGTGTATGCCAATCAATGGTTTGGTTTTTCGCAGGTACAAATTAATTACAAAAGATGGAATTTGAATGCAGGCATTAGTTTCAATAATCAGTCGATGCATTACAAACGATTAACCGATGCCAATACAAATTATGTAAACACAAACAATCAAAATTTTTTAGCGCCACGCATCGCTTTGTTGTATAAAATCAATCAGAATATTTCATTGTACAGCCTTGCTGCCAAAGGGTTTTCGCCGCCATCGCTGGCCGAAGTGCATCCGCAGGACAGGATTTTTCACAGCGAACTGCAACCCGAATACGGTTGGAATTTTGAGACTGCATTGAAGGGCGATATTTTAAATCACCGGCTGCAATTTGATTTTGCCTTGTATGATTTTGAATTGCAAAATGCGATTGTTATCCGCAATAATTTGCAGGGCGCACAATATTTTGTAAATGCAGGAAGCATTTCTGAAAAAGGAATTGAAGTATGGGCAAAATATAATTTGATCGATGAACTAAAAAAGTTTGTAAAAACAGCAGATGTGTGGAGCAGTTATACTTATCAGCCTTATCATTTTAATTCGTATGTGCAGGGAACAAATAATTATGCAGGCAATGCAGTAACCGGTGTTCCGAAAAATAATTTAGTATTGGGTATTGATGCAGAAACTAAAAATAATTTTTACCTGAATATCCTGTACACACAAACATCTTCGCTGCCGCTGGATGATGCCAACGACGAGTTTACAAATACTTCTCACTTGTTGCAACTGAAGCTGGGAAAGCATTTTGGCATGTATAAGACTTTGATGCATGTTTTTACCGGTGCAGATAATTTACTGAATGAAGTATATAGTTTAGGCAATGATATTAATGCTGCTGCGAGAAGATTTTATAATCCCGCTGCAGCAAGAAATTATTATGTTGGTGTTTCGTTGAAATTATAATTGCTGATTGAAAACAGAACTTCGAAGTGAGCCCTTCTTTCACTGAAAGAAGCGAAGACCACAGGCGATGCCATGAAAAACGAAGGCTTGCTACATAAAAAAATCATCAACTTTCGTTAATGACTTTTACTTATAACTTAATACTTACAACTTATTACTTTTCTATGCAACAGCTTTTTTAACCAATGCTGCGGCTTCGCTTAATTCAATAGCGCTTTCAACTTTTAATCCGCTTTCATCAATTAATTTTTTTGCTTCAACAGCATTGGTTCCCTGCAAACGAACAATAATGGGAATATTAATATTTTCTAATTTATTATACGCTTCAATAACACCGGCAGCAACACGGTCGCAACGAACAATACCGCCAAAAATATTAATAAGGATAGCTTTTACATTCGGGTCTTTCATAATAATCCTGAAACCGGCTTCAACAGTTTGTGCATTGGCAGTACCGCCAACATCTAAAAAGTTAGCAGGCTCGCCACCACTTAGTTTAATCATATCCATGGTAGCCATTGCCAATCCTGCACCGTTCACCATACAACCAACATTGCCATCGAGTTTTACAAAATTTAAATTGTATTGGCCAGCTTCAACTTCGGTTGCATCTTCTTCGGTAATATCACGCATCGCTGCTAAATCTGGATGACGCATCAAAGAGTTTTCATCCAAATTCATTTTACAATCAACAGCAATTATTTTTTCATCGCTTGTTTTAAACAAAGGATTTATTTCGAGCATGCTGCAATCCAATCCAACATAAGCGTTGTATAAATTGGTTACAAACTTTGTGCAGTTTTTAAAAGCTTCGCCGCTTAATCCAAGATTGAAAGCAATTTTTCTTGCCTGAAATCCCTGTAATCCGCCACTTGGATGAACCCATTCTTTAAATATTTTTTCGGGCGTATCGTGTGCAACATCTTCAATGTTCATGCCGCCTTCGGTGCTGTACATGATAACGTTTTGCCCTTTTGCCCTATCCAACAAAATCGACAAATAAAATTCTTTTACCGGATTAGGGCCGGGATAATAAACATCCTGCGCAATTAAAATTTTATTTACTTTTTTTCCGGCAGCACCGGTTTGAATGGTAACTAAAGTATGACCTAAAATATTTTTTGCAATATTGCTCACATCTTCTAAACTTTTTCCAACTGCAACACCGCGTTGTTCGCTTCCTGCAATT
>DATAMD010000211.1:0-1784 GCA_036260755.1 Chitinophagaceae bacterium
AAGGCAGCTATTTAAGTATGGATGCAATTACTAATACAAACAAATCAAATTTTTATTATTTAAAAGATATCGTATTCCCCTTTTCTGCAATTTTTAAAATAGGTCAGGAAGAAGTAAGTATTGATTTTAATCAACCGTCAAATTATAAAGTTAATATCAGAATTAAACAATAAGATCAGGTGGAAAAATAGATGTTGTTTATCGATTAAAGTCATCTTATTTTCCTTACTTTCGCAAGCTTTATAAATTTTATCAAAATCAAGCAGGACAAGCATTTATGACAGAAGAACAACAAAGCAGTAACGATGCGCAGAATAAGGATTATGGTGCCGATAGTATTCAGGTATTAGAAGGGTTGGAAGCCGTTAGAAAAAGGCCCGCCATGTATATTGGCGATGTGAGCGTAAAAGGCCTTCATCATCTGGTTTACGAAGTTGTTGATAATAGCATTGATGAGGCATTAGCCGGATATTGTAAAAATATTACAGTAACTATTCATGAAGATAATTCTATATCTGTTGAAGATGACGGAAGAGGTATTCCTACTGGCATTAATCAAAAACAAGGTGTTAGCGCATTACAGGTTGCTATGACCATTTTACATGCCGGTGGTAAGTTCGATAAAAATACTTACAAGGTTTCCGGTGGCTTGCATGGTGTGGGTGTTAGTTGTGTAAATGCACTAAGTACGCATATGCACACCACTGTTTGCCGTGAAGGAAAAATATTTGAGCAAGAATATAAAATAGGTATTCCGTTATATGATGTACGCGAAATTGGAGTAACTGATAAAACAGGTACCAGGCAACACTTTTGGCCCGATGCAACCATCTTTCAGGAAACAGTTTATAAAAGAGAAATTTTAGAAGGACGCCTACGCGAACTGTCGTATCTCAACAAAAAAATTAATATTATTTTAAATGATTTGCGCGAAAAAGATGAAAACGGCAATCATTACACAAAAACTTTTTACAGCGAAGGTGGTATCATTGAGTTTGTAGAGATGCTCGATAAAAACAGTAACCGCGTTCCGCTTATTTCAACCACATTATATTTCGAAGGATTAGACGAGGCAAGCAATGTAGCAGTTGAAGTGGCCATGACTTACAACGACGATTTTAAAGAACATATTTTTTCATACGTAAATAATATCAACACTATTGAAGGTGGCACGCATGTTACCGGTTTCAGGCAGGCATTAACACGTGTATTTAAATCTTACGGCGATAAAGAAGGATTATTTGAAAGAGCAAAAGTTGAAGTAGAAGGCGATGATTTCAGAGAAGGGTTAAGCGCCATCATTTCGGTTAAAGTTCCCGAGCCGCAATTCGAGGGGCAAACAAAAACAAAATTAGGTAACAGCGATGTGGCCGGTACCGTACAAACTACCGTGGGCAAGGCATTGCAGGCTTATCTCGAAGAAAACCCGCGTGAAGCAAAAAATGTTATTTCTAAAATTGTTTTGGCTGCACAGGCCCGTGTTGCTGCAAAAAAAGCAAGGGAATTAGTTCAGCGTAAAACAGTTTTAAGCGGTGGCGGATTACCCGGTAAGCTGGCCGATTGCAGCGAACGTGATGCAGAAAAATGCGAATTATATTTAGTGGAAGGAGATAGTGCCGGTGGTACTGCCAAACAGGGCCGCGACAGAAGTTATCAGGCAATCCTTCCATTGCGCGGTAAAATTTTGAACGTAGAAAAAGCGATGGAACATAAAATTTATGAGAACGAAGAAATAAGAAATATGTTCACGGCATTAGGTGTTACAGTTGGTACGCCCGATGACC
>DATAMD010000217.1:0-1969 GCA_036260755.1 Chitinophagaceae bacterium
GGCACTGTTGCACCATGAAAGTTTACGATTAACTGATCCTTTGCGGCATCTTTCAAAATATCTAAATAATATTTCACTATGTCTTGTTGATCGCCTGCAAAAAAATCAACCTTAATTCCATACACGCCAATATTATGAAGCCATGAAAATTCTTTTGCTCTTCTTTCAGCAGTATTCAAACGATATAAAGGTGTAGCATATTTAAACCAATCGTTCGAATTATTAGAAGTATCAATTGCGTTGGTAGAAGAATTGTACCAAACCAATGGTTTAATGTTTTTGCTTTTTGCATAATTAACTGCATCAATTATATTTCCGCCATTGCTCATTATATCCCATTGCCAATCTATTAAAATATATGGCCAGTGCATGGCAGCAGCACCATCAACATACTCCACCACTTTTTTATAATCTTTAGAACCATTGTTGTTTGCCCAGTATATCCACGATACGGAGCCGGGTTTTATCCATGAAGTTTCTTTTAATTGATTGGGTTTGCTTACATCGGTTATTAAAGTAGATTCAACAATATCACTCAATTTTCCAATGCTAATCGTATGCCATTGCGAAGTCCATGGTAACGTTGTAACAACACCGGCTTGCAAAAAATCTTTTCTTTGCGCCGGATAAATTACTTTGTATTGATTTTTATTTTGAAGATTACTGAGCTTGGATGCGCAATTATTTTCGTTGATATCTGCTTCTGAAATTAAAACATAAACCGGCTGATTGTTTACCTGATACAATGCCGGAAAGCCCCACTCCTGCTGGTTTCTATCCTCATCAATACCTGTTTTGTTTAACGGATAAAAATTTTCGTACGCCCCTTCGAAAGGTTGCATCCAACGTTTTGTGTTATCGGGTAAATTATAAGTTGTTGCTTCATCAATAATGTTTTTTTGTGTAGTCGAATGATCAGGAAATTCATATCTAAAAGCAACACCGTTATTATACACTCTGAAAATAATATTGAGAAGTTGATGATTGGCATTTTGCAAACTGAATACTTTTTCTGTGCCAAAATTTTCGCATAACAGGCGTTTGCCGCAAATCATTTGGTATTTATCGTGAATAGAAATTGATTTTGATTCTTTGATCAATTGAAGGTTGTTTACAAATTGCTCATCAGTACGATTAATGCCTAATGGCGAAGCGTGCATTACTTCTGCAAACTTGCCGTCAATTTTATATAAAGTTGTAAAATAAATTTCCTGAGAATTTTTATTGGGCAAACTCACAACAACTTTTATTTTTCCGTTGGGAGAAATTATTTCTTGTGCATACGAATCAATCGTTATAAAAAAAATGGCCGCATACATTAATAAGTGTTTCATTTACATTTATTTTTTTATTATTAAGAAATTATTAGTTAACAATTATAACTTTATTGCTATTTAAACCCCGCTGGTTTAACCTTATTCGTTATTGATTATTTTTTCATTCAGCTTTACAGCAAAAATTCTGATGTTATCATCAGCATCAGGAAAACGGATCGTTATTTCACGATTTTTATTTTGCGAAAAATTTAGTTTCGAATCTATGCCAACTTCATGCACATTTACAACATGCTGCCCTTTATTAATTGCCGGCAGCGTTATGGCATTACCTTTAAAATTATCCAGCAAAAAAACATAAATCGTACTATCGCTGTAAGCAAAACCATATTGCCCGTCTTTGGGATTCCATGGGCCACCCAAAGTGCCGTAAACAGCTTCTTTGCGATTGCTAAGCCAGTTGCCGGTTTGCTGCAATAAATGAGTTACAGGTTTGCTGATAACACCATGCCTGTCCGGGCCAACATTCAACAGCAACGACATATTTCTGATTACAACATCGGCCAGCATTCGTTTTAATTGATTGAAAGAAAACATTTGATTACTGTCTTCCATTGCACCCGTATAACCCCATGCACCGCCAAGCGTCATACATTTTTGCCAAATTTCTTTTGAACGAACAGGGCCTGTAATGG
>DATAMD010000091.1:0-6508 GCA_036260755.1 Chitinophagaceae bacterium
AGAAGCGAAGGCAACAACTGATGCCACCTGCACTCTAGCCGGTTTTCCCAAAAATTATCACAATCAACAACATCAAATTGGTGTAATGGCATTGTTTCCTTACCTTCGCACACTTCAAAAAAATTCATGCCGTAACATGAAGCGAGTCGCCCCGTAAGGCGGCGGCAAACTTAATGTGGCTATCATTTAAAACAAAGGATCAGACACATGAAATTATCACAGTTCCGTTTCGACCTTCCGCTAAATTTAATTGCCCAAAACCCGACAAAGAAAAGAGAAGACAGCCGCATGATGGTTGTGCACCGTAAAACAGGGCAGATGGAAAACAAACATTTCCGCGATATTCTCGATTATTTCGACGACAAGGATGTGTTTGTAGTTAATAACACAAAAGTTTTTCCGGCAAGAATGTATGGCCGCAAAGAAAAAACCGGTGCCAAGATCGAAGTGTTTTTATTGCGCGAATTAAATAAACCAAATCGTTTATGGGATGTAATTGTTGATCCCGCAAGAAAAATTCGTGTTGGTAATAAATTATATTTTGGAGAGAATGAAGAATTGGTTGCCGAAGTAATTGATAACACAACAAGCCGTGGACGTACCATTCGTTTTTTATGGGATGATGATGAAGAAAGTTTTAAAAAGATGTTAGAATTTTTAGGCGAAACTCCTTTGCCTAAATACATTAAACGCAAACCCGATGAAGAAGATAAAGAACGTTACCAAACTGTTTATGCAAAATATGAAGGTGCTGTTGCAGCGCCAACTGCGGGTTTGCATTTCAGCAAAGAATTAATTAAGCGTTGCGAAATTAAAGGCATTCGTTTTGCAGAACTTACGCTGCACACAGGTTTGGGAACATTCCGCCCGATTGAAGTAGAAGACCTGAGCAAACATAAAATGGATGCAGAATATTATCGCATTCCCGAAGAAGCCTGCAATATTGTAAATAAAGCAAAACAAACCGGTCATCGTATTTGCAGCATAGGCACCACTACCATGCGTGCCATGGAAACAAGTTTTACCGCACAAAAATTATTGAAACCAAACGAAGGCTGGACCAATCATTTTATTCATCCGCCGTATAATTTTAATGTGGCCGATGCGTTGGTAACTAATTTTCATTTGCCCAAAACAAGTTTATTAATTATGAGTTGTGCATTTGCAGGTTACGATCTGGCCATGGAAGCATATCAAAAAGCAATTAAAGATAAATACCGTTTCTTTAGTTATGGAGATGCGTTGATGATTATTTAACTGCGATTAAATAATTAAAAAAATGCCGATGAAATTTCATCGGCATTTTTTTTTCATAATTTTATTACACGAATTAACTTTAAAAAATCGGCAACTCTACATTCAACCGATTTAGTTTTTCTTTTTTTAGTATTTAGTTTTTTTCTGTTACCGGCTTTTGTATTTCAATGATGCTGTTGTTGCGTCGCACCCTTGTACGCCTATAACTTTATTCGGCATTACTTAAATATTCTTTTGCCGAAATTTTATCTTTTAATAACTGCTCTTTTAATTCATTCAAACCATTAAACTTTATTTCGCCGCGGATATAATGTTTTACATGCACCCGCAATGTTTGTCCGTAAATATCTTCATCAAAATCAAAAATATTTACTTCAATCATTCTTTTCTTTCCATCAACGGTAGGGCGAACGCCAATGTTCATCATACCTTGCCGAAGTACGAAGTTTGAAGTACGAGGTACAAACTCATTGCTTTCAACTTCATACTTCGTACTTTGTACTTCAACCGCGTACACACCATTTCCGGGAATTAATTTTTCTTCGCTTTCGATATGCAGGTTGGCTGTTGGATAACCAATAGTGCGGCCTAATTTATTTCCTTCAATCACAATTCCTTCAAAAAAATAATCGTATCCTAAAAATTTATTGGCTGTATCAATATCGCTGTTCAATAACGATTCACGGATTTTTGTTGAGCTGATAATAATTTCATTTATCAGTTGCTCGGTAATTTCTTTTACAGTAAAACCTAATGTTGCAGCGTATTGATCCATTAAATGGTAATCGCCTTCGCGGCCCTTGCCAAAACGGTGATCGTAACCGATGATGATGGTATTGGGCTTAAAATATTTCCACAAAAAATCTTTAATATATTCTTCCGCAGTTTGATTGGCAAATAAATAATTAAACGGTACAACAACTAAATGATCGATGCCGGCAGCATCGAGTAAATTAATTTTTTCATTCAGCGTGTTCAATAACTTGATATCGCCGGGAACCGAAGAAATAATTTTTCTGGGATGCGGATGAAACGTAATGATAACGGTCTCTCCGCCAATTTGCGCTGCCCTTTCTTTTAATTGTTCAATGATCTGTTTATGACCCAGATGAACACCATCAAAAGTGCCGATGGTAACAACAGCATTTGTAAAAACGGGCAATGTTGATAATTCCTTATAAACTTTCATACGATGGCGCAAAACTAAAGCTTTTCAGCATTTATCATTCTCGTACTTTTGTAATGTTATTTTAAACTACAGTAAATTTTTCAATAATGTCTCTTTATTCACAACGCGGGGTATCTGCACAGAAAGAAGAAGTACATGCTGCCATTAAAAACTTAGATCAGGGATTATTCCCCAATGCATTTTGTAAAATGTATCCCGATTATTTAGGCGGCAATACCAAGGTTGTAAACATTTGCCATTCCGACGGGGCCGGCAGCAAAAGTATTTTAGCTTATTTATACTGGAAAGAAACGGGTGATCTTAGTGTGTGGAAAGGAATTGCACAAGATGCAATTGCCATGAATATCGACGACTTGCTTTGTGTGGGTGTATATGATAATTTTTTATTTTCTTCAACCATCGACAGAAATAAAAATGTTATTCCCGGTGAAGTGATTGAAGCATTGATTAACGGAACGCAGGAATTTTTTAATAAATTAAAACCGCATGGTGTAAATATTCATTATCTCGGCGGCGAAACTGCCGATGTGGGCGATGTGGTAAGAACAATTGCTGTTAACGGAACGATGACGGCACGCTGGCCAAAATCAAAACTTATTACCAACGATAAAATTGCTCCCGGCGATGTGATCGTTGGCTTCTCGAGCAGCGGTATTGCTGCTTACGAAACCGAATACAACAGCGGATTGGGAAGCAATGGCTTAACAAGTGCAAGGCATGATGTGTTGAGTAAATATTATGCAAATAAATATCCCGAAACCTTCGAACCTAAACTATCGAAAGATGTTGTTTATATTGGTGAAAGTATGATGACGGATGAAATTGCCATCAGCCTCGAATTGCCTTTAACTAATATCGGAAAATTATTATTAAGCCCCACAAGAAGCTATGCACCTTTGATGAAAATATTTTTGGAAAGATATTTTGATGATATCAATGGCGCCATACATTGCAGCGGCGGCGGACAAACAAAGTGCATGAAATATTTGCCGCGCAACATGCGTGTGATAAAAGATAATTTATTCGATCCGCCAATTATTTTTAAACTCATTCAGCAAAATTCGAAAGCTGATTTCAGCGAAATGTATCAGGTGTTTAACATGGGCCACCGGTTAGAAATTTTTACCAACGAAAACACTGCTGCTAAAATGATAAAAGTTGCAAAACAATTTAATATCGATGCACAAATTGTAGGAAGGGTAGAAGCATCATCCAAAAAAGAATTAATTCTTCAGGGAAGCTTTGGAGAAATAAGATATTAATTGTTTTAATTCGTGATACATACTATTTTCGAAGCGGCATCGTTATCAAATAACTTTTCAGTTTAAACCAGAGTTATGTCAGAAACAATTGTATCTATCAATCACGCCAATATTTATCAGGGTAACTCTCTCATTTTATCTGATGTGAATTTTACGGTGAATAAAGGTGAATTTGTTTTTCTTGTTGGTAAAACCGGAACAGGCAAAAGCAGTTTGCTGAAAACTTTGTATGGCGAACTTACTTTACGCGAAGGCTCAGGAACCGTTGTGGGTTTCGATTTGAAAGATATGGACTGGAAAAAAAGTTCCTTTCCTGCGCAGAAATCTCGGTGTTGTGTTTCAGGATTTTCAATTGCTGACTGATAGAACGGTTCACGAAAATTTGCGTTTTGTTTTACGTGCCACCGGCTGGAAAGATGAAAAACTGATGGAAGAAAAAATTAATGATGTACTCGATAAAGTAGGATTAAAAAGCAAAGGATTTAAAATGCCTTTCGAAATGAGCGGCGGCGAACAACAGCGTATTGATATTGCCAGGGCATTACTTAATTCTCCTAAATTAATTTTGGCTGATGAGCCAACAGGTAATCTTGATCCCGAAACAAGCGATGAGATCATGCAATTATTATTTCAGATCGTAAAAGATTATGGTGCTTCCATCATCATGGCAACACACGATTTTATAATGATTAACCGTTATCCTTCGCGAATGCTGAAAACAGAGGGTGGTAAAGTAATTGATAGTGCCGGCACGCATGCAGTAGTTACTGACGAATTTGCGAGTTAATTTTATTTATGTATAATTTTCAATTAACTGTTGATGTGCAGTACGATTGAAAAATGAAACCGAATTTATTTTAATGCGGTAATTTTTTACTGAGCAATCCGTACACCCACGTTCCTGCAATGGCACTTAATAATGTAACTGCAATTACTGTTGCACCGGTTCCGATTTGTGCAAACAATGGCCCGGGGCAAGCGCCAGTTAAAGCCCATCCAAACCCAAATAATAAGCCGCCGTAAATTTGCCCCTTACTGAATTCTTTTGGATAGAATTTTATCCCCTCACCATAAATAGTTTTGATCTTGAATTTCTTGATGATGAAAATGGAAACAGCTCCCGTTACAACAGCAGAGCCAATTACGCCATACATGTGAAAACTTTGCAGGCGAAACATTTCCTGAATCCTGAACCAGGAAATTACTTGCGACTTAATTAAAATAATTCCGAAAAGAATGCCTGAAAAAAGATATTTAAAATTAAACCACCAGGGATGTACCAATTCGCTTTCATTAAAACACATGGCATCTAATGATCGAACTTCAAAATCTGTATTTATTTCTTTTGTTTGCATGAATTACATTTTTAAGATAAATGGAAGAAAAAGATTGGCAGCAATAAATCCTCCAACCATAAAACAAATAGTGGCAACTAATGATGGCCATTGTAAATTACTGAGTCCGGTGATGGAATGTCCCGATGTACAACCACCGGCATAACGTGTTCCGAAGCCAACTAAAAAACCGCCAACGATCATCATGATAAATCCTTTTACCGATAATAGTGTTTGCCAGTTAAAAAGATCTACAGGAATTAACTGCGTATAATCGTTGATACCATATTGATGTAATTCTTTTGCCAATGCCGGACTGATTTGCACAGGATTAGGATCGGCCAATAATGTGCTCGAAATAATTCCTCCAAAAACAATTCCAACCACAAAAAATAAATTCCAGATTTCTTTTTTCCAGTCGTATTGGAAATATGGAATTTTCGATGGCAAACAAATGGCACATATATGCCGCATGGAAGAAGAAATTCCAAAAGTTTTGTTTCCAACAATTAATAAAAGCGGTACGGTTAATCCAATTAATGGCCCAGCAACATACCACGGCCAGGGCTGAGAAAGCCATTCCAATATTTTCATACTATGCTAATTTTGTAGGGAATTATTTTTCAAAGATAACGGGAAAACTTTTTCTTCAAAAAAAATTACAGTTTACTGATGCCCACGCGGTGATGGATAAATTGATTGGCAACTATTTCATTCAGCATAAAAAGAGCAAGATCGCCTGCGGCAATTTTATAAAAATTTGGCGTAGGCGGATAATCGGCATTGGTAATAAATTTTCCGGTGGCATCTTCATCCAAAATATCGGGCGGACAAACAAATGTCCAGTCGAGATTGGAAGCTTCTAAATTATGAAACGCCTGCTGATGTTCTTTTCCAACGGGAAAAAACATTTGAGGATACTCTGGCGAATCGATGATTAAATTTTTTTCATCAGAGTTTAATACGCCCATTCCGCCTAATGCTACAATTCGTTTTACACCTGCCGTGCCCATAGCATGCGTAATATTTTTAAGCCCTAAACTTCTGGTTCTGTCCGATCCGTCGAAAGCCCCGCCAAGTGTAGAAATAACGGCATCACTTCCTTTGATTGCATGAAAAACTTCCGCAGCATCAAATACATAACCTTTTATGGCTATTAAATTGTTATGGCGGTTTTCTTTATCTATCAGATTGTCTATGTTTCTGCCAAATGCTTTAACTGTGTAATCTTTTCCTAATGCCTGTGTAACCACTCTTCTACCAACCTGACCTGTTGCGCCAAAAACTGTGATAATCATAAACTATGTTTACTGCAATTTACTAAATGGGGCGGGTAAAAAATATTTTTTTAAATGATAAATATCATACAAAAATATTCAGGAAAAAAGCAGAACTTCATAAGACTAAATCTTACAGCTATGAATTATATAAAAATTAATCAGACCGAACTCCATCTTGAACATGAG
>DATAMD010000222.1:0-1748 GCA_036260755.1 Chitinophagaceae bacterium
ACTTCTACCCAGCTATTCATTTCTTTCATATCAATTCTTCCTAATACATTTTTTCTCAGATCGCTCATGTCTAAAATAAATTGTAAAAAACTTGCTTTGTAAAAACCATCTTTGGTGCCGAGATTTACAAATAGTCTTGCATAATCGCCGCCACTGCTGTATTGCGAACGATTATCATTTCTGCCTCTGCCTGCATCTTTTCTTCTGTCGAATGATTGCCCGTCGCGTGATGGCATATCTCTTCTTTCTCTGCGCACTTCCCTTAAATTCAAATCGCCTGCATTTTCATAATATTTTAAGAAGCGATCGAATTCCATTGCTGCAACTCTTGTCAATACTTCTTCTTTGGTAACGTTTGCAAATTTTTCCTGCAACATCGGCAAATAAGTTTCATAATCGCCGTGGCTGATATCGGTGTTCAGCAATTTATCCATCACTGCATTAAATTGTTTACGGCAAACATCTTTTCCACTTGGTATTTCTAATTTATGAAAAGGTGCCTGCACCAATCTTTCGATCTGCCTTATTTTAAAAATTTCTTTAGTGGTTAAAATGCTCATACAAATGCCGGTACTTCCTGCACGGCCTGTACGGCCACTGCGATGCGTATAAACTTCCATCTCATCGGGTAACTCGTAATTAATAACGTGTGTTATTTCTTTTACATCAATACCTCTTGCTGCCACATCGGTTGCAACTAATAACTGCAAAGTTTTTTCGCGAAATTCGCCCATTACTTTATCGCGTTGCTGCTGAGTTAGATCGCCATGCAATGCATCAATATCATAACCATCACGGGTTAATTTTTCGGCAACATTTTGCGCATCAATTTTTGTACGAGTAAAAATGATGCCATAAATACCCGGATTAAAATCAATCAATCTTTTCAATGCTTCGTAACGCTGATGGCCGTTTACAACAAAGTATTGATGATCGATATCTTTATTGGCAGTGTTCATTTTGCCAACGGTAACTTCAACCGGTTGTTTCATGTAACGCTTGCTAACCCTGCGGATTTCGGGCGGCATGGTTGCACTAAATAACCATGTAGCTTCACGTTGCGGTGTATTTTCTAATATAAATTCAATATCATCTTTAAAACCCATGTTCAGCATTTCATCTGCTTCATCAAGTACCACATATTTTATTTGTTCTAAGTTGATGGCTTTGCGTTCTATCAAATCAATCAAACGTCCAGGTGTTGCCACAACTATTTGAATACCTCTTTTCAGATCACGGATTTGTAACCCGATGGATGCACCGCCATACACGGCCACTACACTCATGCCCGGCATAAACTTTTTAAAGAGTTCTACTTCGGTTACAATTTGCATACACAGTTCGCGTGTTGGACAAACAACCAATGCCTGCGGATATTTTTGTTTTTCGTCAACCAATTGCAACAACGGTAAACCAAATGCCGCTGTTTTTCCTGTGCCGGTTTGCGCCAAACCAATTAAATCTTTTGTACCGCTTAACAGTACAGGGATTGCTTGTTCCTGAATAGGTGTTGGGTTCACAAACCCCAACGCATCCGTTGCCTTTACCAGACTTTCAACCAATCCTAACTCACTAAATGTTGTCATATATATTTTTAAAAATTTGCGCAAAGGTAATTTATTAAAATCCTTTACAGCTTTTTGTTTTAATTATGTTGCCGGCATTGGTTTTCATGGCCTGCGCGGCATATTTTTTTGTTACCAACTTTTGTATTTCATGGCATCGCCGGTTGCGTCGCACTCTTTAAC
>DATAMD010000241.1:0-2119 GCA_036260755.1 Chitinophagaceae bacterium
AAGGATTTTTTGGAAAATATTTAAATGCATTGCTGCAAACATAAGCTGCCTGCGGATAATTTGATTGCGATAAGTAATGTGTGATATCGTGGATATTAAATGCAACATCAATCGAGAGCAATTGCCCTTTGATAGCACCAACAAGATAATCTTGCTGACCTATGTCGGTAGTTAATGTTATTACAGGCATCCAAGATTATAAACGTTGAACAGAAAAACTTATTTCACCAATTCGCCATTGCGGAAGAAAAATTTCCTGACAAACTTATCGGCCAGCGAAGGAAAAAATTTATTTAAAAAAACAGTTAGTTTCCCGTTTGCAGTTAATACTAAAGTTCGTTTGCGTTTTTCAATTGCCTTTACAATATGCATTGCACATTCTTCGGCTGTCATTAATTTTTTTTCATCCAACGGGCTTTCACCCTGCGGTTCGCCAACTCTGTTTAAAGCAACATTACGGATATTAGATGCAGTAAACCCCGGGCAAGCCCACATCACATTAACACCTGTTCCTAATAATTCTGTCCGCAAAGCTTCCATCCAACCGTTTACGGCAAACTTAGAGGCAGAGTATCCGCTTCTTCCGGGCAATCCTCTGTAGCCGGCAATAGATGAAATAGCAACTATGCTTCCTTTATTTTCTAAAATGTATGGCAATGCAAATTTTGTGCATTGAATAACACCCCATAAATTAACATCAACAACTTTTCGTAAAGTATCTAATTCAGCATCCTTAAATAAAGAGCGCATTGATATGCCGGCATTATTAATTAAAATATCGATCGTCCCAAATGTTTTAATTACCGATTCAATAAATTTTCTGCAATCCATTTCAATACTAACATCAGCGGCATAGATCATTAAAGGTTTGCCTGCATGAATTGACTGTAATTGATATAATTTATCGTAATTGCGGCTGCAGGTTGCAACTTTGGCACCTTTAGATAAAAATAGCTCCACCAAAGCCCTTCCGATACCTTCTGAACCACCTGTAACCACTACCACTTTATTATTAAAATATGACATAAGAAAATTTTACTTAACAAAAATAAGTGATCGTAATTGTATCATTGTTAATATTCTTGTGGGAAAATGATTGAAAATATTTTTTTTAAAATTTGGTGCAATGGTGTTTTCACCTATTTTTGCACTCCCAAAATAAAAGGGATGATTCCGTAGCTCAGTTGGTAGAGCATTACACTTTTAATGTAGGGGTCCTGGGTTCGAGTCCCAGCGGGATCACCACTATCTTCTCAAACACGCTGAAAAGCCTTTAAAATGCAAGTTTTAAAGGCTTTTTCCATTAAGCACAACAAAAAAAATCGACTGTAAAATTCAGCAGTATTAATAATATTGGATTTTTAAGCGGACAGTAGCAAATATCATTTACCATACAAACCATTAACGGAATAAAATATAAAACATGGTTTGCCGGATTGGCGCAAGCCTTTATAATTATGGTTATCGCAGCATTCCGGTGTTAGTTGATGTTAGAAGAATTTTTGGAATAAATTTTGGCAACCATTTATTTATGCCGATGCCGGAATTAATTTTCCAATGTACAGCAGTGCGTTGCCAAGAAAAAAAAATAGTAACACTTTAGTTATGGCAATATAATATTATCAATTTTTAACTGGTATTTATCCTCCCGTTTCTCCTTCGCAATACGATTTTTATTACCAAAAATTATCCATAAAAATGGGATTGAGCTTTTAAAGTTATTTCAACTGTAGTTATTTTCTTTTTTTGATCAGATCAAGTACGCCATTAATAAAAGTTAACGGATGTATTGGATTGCCGGGCACATACAAATCAATTTTATATTTGGATAAGAAACTTCTGTTTAATGCTTTACTACTCTCAAATATTCCACCACTAATTGCATCTGTTCCTGCGAGGATAATAATTTTAGGTTCGGGTATTGCATCGTAACAAATTTGCAGTGGCTGCGCCATATTTTCTGTGATTGGCCCTGTAATTACTATACCGTCTGCATGTCGCGGCGATGCAACAAACTCAATTCCAAAACGCCCCATATCAAAATTTACATTGCTGCATGCATTTAATTCCAGTTCGCAACTATTATCGCCGCCGGCCGAAACCTGACGCAGTTTTAACG
>DATAMD010000243.1:0-1912 GCA_036260755.1 Chitinophagaceae bacterium
ATGCAGAAAATATTGCAGCGTATTATAAATCCACTGCTTATGTTTCTCATTCCGATACAAAAAAAGGATTCATCAACCGGTTGTATCATTTGGTACGCAATCATACTTTGCGAGCAAAGCGAAAGTTGGTTGAACAGGTAACCGGATTAAAAAAAGCCGATTTATTAGATGTTGGTGCAGGTACCGGTGCATTTGCCAATGCCATGCAAAAAGCAGGATGGAAAGTAACCGGCTTGGAACCGGATGAAAATGCACGTCAGGTTGCATTAAATAAATATTCATTGCATTTACAATCAACCGAAAATTTATTTTTATTAAATAAAGAACAATTCGATGCCATTACTTTATGGCATGTGTTAGAGCATGTGCACGATTTGCATGCGTATCTCGAAAAATTTCACAGCATTTTAAAACCCGACGGAAAATTGCTGATCGCTGTTCCCAATTACACAAGTTTCGATGCCGATATTCATAAAGAACATTGGGCTGCGTACGATGTGCCGCGGCATTTATATCATTTTTCTCCAAAGAGTATTCAAATGCTTGCAAAGGCCAAAGGCTTTACAGTAAAGGATTACAAGCCTATGTGGTTCGATAGTTTTTATGTAAGCATGTTAAGCGAACAACATAAAAACGGAAGAGGCAATTTAGTAAAAGCTTTAAAAGTTGGATTACTCTCGAACATGAAAACAACTGCCGATCATAAAAAATGCAGTTCGGTTATTTATGTGCTGGCGAAGAATTAATTTTTTTTGTTAGCAAGCTTCAGGATAAAAATGTTGCAGCCGTTGCGTCGCAGTCTTGTACGCCTTGTACTCTTATCAACAACTAAAAAAATCTTACTGCAAATATTTTAGGCCATAATTTACCGGTAATGTAAAATTGATTATTGATATGATCGTAAGTAATGCCGTTTGGATACGATCCGTTTACACTGGCCGGTAAAGTTGACGGAACATACCTGTTAATCAAATCAGTTAAATCTGATTTTGCAACTACTTTTCCGCTAACCGGATCGATTTTTACAATAGAATTTGTCATCCAGATATTGGCATAAATAAAGCCATCCACATATTCTAATTCGTTAATTTCAGCAACAGGCCCGTTATTATCTATCACGCCAACGGTATTCACTATCTTAAATGTTTCCGGGTCCCTGAAATATAAATTATTATTACCGTTGTCCATAATCAAATACTTGCCATCATTGGTCATTCCCCAACCTTCACCTTCATATTCAAATTCCCCAATCTTATCAAATGTTTTAAAATCGTACACAAAACATTTATGTTCCTGCCAGGTTAATTGATAAATCTTTCCATTTAAAATGGTGATGCCTTCGCCAAAATATTCTTTTGACAAATTAAGTTGCCTCAAAACTTTTCCGTTGCGCAAACTGATTTTAGATAATTTACTTTTACCCTTCAAGCCCGAACTTTCGTATAAAACAGTATCACGGCATTCCAGACCTTCGGTAAAAGAAGTAGTATCGTGCGGATACATGGCAAGTATTTGAATTCCTAAAGTAACAGGAGGTTTAATGCCGTTATTTACCGGCTCGCTATTGTTGTTGTTATTATTGTCACAAGCACTGAAAGCAAATAAAATGAATAGAAAAAATAATATTCGTTTCATAAAATGATATTATTCAAAAATAAAAATATTACTGAAACAATTTAGTTAAAGATAAAATTCATTGTTGCATATTGTTTCTGTTGTACAAGTGTGCGATTCTTTCACTAAAACTCCCCTTTAGGGGTTGGGGGTTACACATTAAACCTAAAGTGCATCACATCGCCATCCTGCACTAAATATTCTTTTCCTTCAATTCTTAAACGGCCATTTTCTCTGCATGCAGCTTCGCTTCCGTATTTAATAAAATCGTCGTATGCAATCACTTCGGCTTTAATAA
>DATAMD010000254.1:0-6951 GCA_036260755.1 Chitinophagaceae bacterium
AAAGATAATTTTTTTGTTACCGGCATTTGTATTTCATGGCATCCTCGTTGCGTCGCACTCTTCAACACCTGAACAAAAATCATCATGAATAATTTTACCATCAGCAACAATTTTTTAAATGTTGTTATCGCATCAAGAGGCGCCGAACTGCAAAACATTTTTAATACACAAACTTCATTAGAATATTTATGGAACGGCGATGAAAAATTTTGGGCAAAAAGAAGCCCGGTTTTATTTCCCATCGTTGGCGGATTAAAAAACAATACTTATTTCTACAACAATCAATCGTATCAATTAAAAACCCGCCACGGTTTTGCAAGAGAATCCGAATTTGAAGTTATTGAACAGAATGCAGACAGCATCAGGTTTTCGTTACATTCAAACGAAGAAACAAAGAAAATTTATCCATTCGATTTCGAGTTTCAGATTTTCTATCAGCTCACAGAAAATAAAATTTCGGTAACCTATTTTGTAAAAAATACCGACGAGAAAAATATTTTATTTTCGGTTGGTGCGCATCCTGCATTTAAAGTCCCGTTGATTGACGGCACTTCATTTTCTGATTATTATTTATTATTTAATGAAACAGAAAATGCCGGTAAATATCCGCTTTCGAAAGATGGGCTGATTGAAAAAGAACCCATTGCGTTTTTAATAAACATCAATAAACTTGCGCTTGCCAAAGAATTATTTTATAAAGACGCATTGGTTTTTAAACATCTTGCATCAAACAATATTTCGATTGTAAGCGATAAAACAACACACGGATTAAAAGTTGTGTTTGATGATTTTCCGTACATGGGAATATGGAATGCGAAGGATGCAGATTTTGTTTGCATCGAGCCATGGTGCGGCATTGCGGATGTTGTTGACACCACACAACAACTTGACCAAAAAGAAGGAATTAATAATTTACCACCCGGAGAAAATTTTAAGAGAACATGGAGCGTTGAAGTTTTTTAAAGTTTTCATCTCCTCCTCGGAGGGGCTTTAGCACGCACCTGGACTTTTATGAAATAACAAAAGTGGTGGGTAAAGTTGAAAAAATATCGAATGCTGAATGTTGAATAAAGAATAAACAGTACAAGTGTGCGACGCAACAGAAGCTACATAGATTTACTTCTGCCTGTACCAAAAAATTATTTAAACATACTATTATCTATGCCCTTATTAATAATGTACGAGCTGTAAATAATCTCTACTTTTCCTTTTCGGCCTTTTAGTTTTTCTGCTTCTGTGGGTTTATCATTGTCTTCAAATTCTAAAGTAATTCCTTTTGGCATTTTATACTCTCTGGTATCAAAAGCAAAAATTATTTTATCAGGTAAGCCGTATGCAGCATAGGTTCCGTAATACAATTGCATTTCATAAGTGCCGTTTTCTTTTGTTGTTGTTATTGCTTTTTTTATAAGCAGGTTTGCTTCATCGATATACAATGTTGTTAAAATAATTTCGCTGTTTTCATTCATCGGTAACAGCTTTACAATTTTAGTTTTTACACCATCGATCAGCGCATCGCCTGCCGCTAATGCAGCATAATCTTTTGTGGCAAGCACCGAGCTCATGTTTATACTTACGCCACCTTTTGGTAAAATTGAAATACCGTTATTTCTTTTTATTTTGAAAAGATCCGGTTTCTTAAAAAATATTTTTACTTTTCCAACAGGCGCTTTAATAAAAGCCACATCGGTCTTCATTTTTTCCATCAGCAACATAATCGTTCACCAAATCTAATTTTGCTTTTACTTTTTGAACAAGAGCGCTCATATCTTGCGCCCCTGCATTTATTGCATAGCCAATAAAAAAAAGAATTAAAAATATTTTGTTTGCTCTCATCATTTAACTTTTTCACTTTTTACAATATTAACTAAGCACATCTTTTTTCTTAAACACATACAACGATGCGCCGATAAAGAAAACAATGTGCGCAAAAAGAATTAATGCAGAATTAATTAACCTGTCGGGCCGCTGAATAGTTCCTCGGATGGATTCATTGTCGCTGTTCACTTTCACATCAAAAAATTCTTTCCATGCAACCATGTGCGTGGTAAATAAATATGGTTTAATTAAATTAAAAAACGGAATACTCATGGTGCTTAGAATGGTAAAAAAAATAATCACGCTCATCGTTGCAACTATTGGCCCTATTGAGTTTTCGGCGAATTGCGATAAGAAGAAACCCAATGCAGCAACGGTTGTCATGGCCAATGCAGCAAAACAAAATGCACCTGCATATCGCCAAAAAATATCTGCTCTTTCTATTTGCACCGCATAATTGTTTTTTAATAAAAACATATCATCGGTTCCAAAAATCCACATGCTTAAAAACAAAGCCAATATTGCTAACCATATCAATAATAAAATGGTATAAACAGTTGATGCAAAAAATTTGGCTAAAATAAATTGTGTGCGGCTTATTGGTTTTGAAAGCAACAAACGCAGTGTTCCCATGTTTGCTTCACCGCTTATCATATCGGCAGCAATCAGTGCAATCAATAACGGCACGTGCACCAATAATAATTGCAACAACACATAACAAACAAAATACCCGTTAATGATTTTTCCGTCAATTTGTAAAGTGTTGCTGAGATCGGCCATTACAAATGCAGCATACTCTTTACCATCAACTTTTAATCCTAATTGCACAATAGTAATTAAAGCGGTGATGGCCACAAACGCAATATAAGTTCTTGGCCTGCGAAAAATTTTATACAACTCAATTTGTAAAAGCGTCCACATGTTGATTGCCTGATGTTACTTGTAAAAAATAATCTTCCAAACTATGTCGGGGTTGAAAAGATACAACTTCAATATTCATGTTCACCATGTCGCGGTGCAATTGCGGAATTAATTTTTTGTCAAGCTTCAGCAACAAAACATTTTCTCTTTGCGGTTGAATGTTTTTTTGCCAAACACTTTTTTGTAACTGCTGTAACGAAAAAATATTGTTGGTTGTTGTTAATTCAACAATCGTTTGTGAGGGATCGAATAATTGCGCCGATTGGCCTTCAATAATTTTTTTTCCTTTATCAATAATTAAAACTTTTGTTGCCACCTGTTCAATTTCACTTAATAAATGCGATGAAACAACAATTGTTTTTTTCTGCTCTTTACTCAAATGCAAAATTAAATTTCTGATGTCGGCAATGCCCTGCGGATCTAATCCATTGGTGGGTTCATCCAAAATAATTAAGGATGGATCGTGTACCAGCGCAATGGCAATTCCCAAGCGTTGTTTCATGCCCTGCGAATAAGTTTGCACTTTATCTTTTGCTCTTGCAGCAAGTCCAACGAGCTCTAACTGCTGCATTAATTTTTGTTCCGATATTTTTACGCCACTCAGTCTGGCAAAGAGTTTCAGGTTATCGTAAGCCGATAAATATTTGTACACATCGGGTTTCTCAATCACTGCACCAATTTGCTTTAAAATTTCTTTTCGATGCGAATGCAAAGGCATTCCAAATAATTTTATGCTGCCCGATGTTGGAGAAATCAATGTAAGCAACATTCTGATCGTGGTACTTTTACCGGCACCATTTTGCCCCAGAAAACCGTACACATCTCCTTCGCTTACCGAAAAAGAAAGATCATCAACTGCGGTAATATCTTTAAAATGTTTGGTTAATCCATTAACCTCGATCACTGGTTGCATCATAATTATATTATCAAAAATAACGGAAGGTTTTTATCAAAGATGCTCAATAATTTTATTTGTATTTTTTTTGTGACGAGCTTTCTATTTTCAATCACAAAAACAAATCACATCCATTTCTCTTCTCCTTCAGGAGAAGATGCCTGAAAGGCAGATGAGGTTTGCGTCGCACACTTCAACTGCAAAATATAATTCAACAATTTTTAGTACGATAATAATTTTTTCACACATTCATCCAATCGGCTTTTGGCAAGAAAATTATTTTCTAAAATCGAATTAAAAGGAACCGGTGTATCTAAACTTGCACAGCGTAACACAGGCGCATCAAGCATTTCGAAACAATGCTCGCTTATCCATGCACTTATTTCGCCGCCAATGCCACCCATCAAAGTATCTTCATGCAGCAATAAAACTTTTCCTGTTTTTGCCACTGCATTTCTTATCGCATCATAATCCAATGGCAATAATGTTCGCAGATCAAGTATCTCGATCGAAATATCTGTATGTTCTTTTGCATAATCCAATGCCCAATGCACCGCCGCACCATAAGTAATGATGCTGATGTCATCACCTTCATTCACAACATTTGCTTTACCAATCTCCACTTCATAATATTCTTCAGGAACATTTCCACTCACACTCCGGTACAAAGCTTTGTGCTCGAAATATAAAACAGGATTGGGATCGTTGATGGCTGCAATCAATAAACCTTTTGCATCGTACGGCGTTGATGGATACACCACTTTTAATCCGGGCACATGTGTAAACCATGCTTCATTGCTTTGCGAATGAAACGGGCCCGCAACAACACCGGCTCCTGTTGGCATTCGAATAACCACATCGGCATTTTGATTCCATCGGTAATTTATTTTGGCTAAATTATTTACAATCTGATTAAACCCTTCGGTAACAAAATCTGCAAACTGCATTTCCATCACAGATTTAAATCCTTCCAAACTCAATCCCAGAGCGGTTCCCACGATGGCACTTTCGCAAAGCGGTGTATTACGAACTCTGTCTTTTCCAAATTCATCAACCAAGCCTTCGGTTATTTTAAAGGCGCCGCCATATTCTGCAATATCCTGTCCCATCAAAATTAAATTGTGATGTTCGAGCATAGATTGATGCAGTGCCTGTTTAATAGCATCAATGAAACGCAAGTCAGTCGTGAGTCGTGAGTCGTGAGTCGCGAGTTCAACAACTTGCGATTCACGATTTGCGATTAACGGTTTCGCATACACATCTTTCAATTCTTCATCAGTATATGCAATAATTTCATTTGCACGATATGCAATTTCCAATTCGGATTCGATGTGTTGTTTAAATTCGTTTCTTATATCTGCAATCTGCATTTCGTTCAGCACTTGTGCAGCAGTAAGATATTGTTCGAAATTTTTTATCGGATCTTTTTTGCTCCATTCTTCAAACAATTCTTTCGGAACATATTTGGTACCGCTTGCTTCTTCGTGGCCGCGCATTCTGAAAGTCGTGCATTCAATCAGATAAGGCTTTTGTTCACGAATACAATACTCACGAACACCTTTGATGGTGTCGTAAACCGTCATCACATTATTACCATCAATGCGAACAGCTTCTATTCCGTAACCAATTGCTTTATCAATTAAATTTTTGCAACGGTATTGTTCGTTTACCGGTGTACTTAATCCATAGCCATTATTTTCTATAATGAAGATTACCGGCAAATCCCACACTGCAGCCACATTCAGCGCTTCATGAAAATCGCCTTCGCTGGTTCCACCATCGCCGGTATAGGCAAGCGACACTTTATTTTCTCTTCGTAATTTATATGCCAAAGCAACTCCATCGGCAATGGCTAATTGCGGGCCCAAATGAGAGATCATCCCGCAGATATGATGTTCTTTGCTTCCAAAATGAAAACTTCTTTCACGGCCTTTCGAATATCCTTCTTTATTGCCCTGCCATTGCATGAACAATTTATGTAACGGCATTTTGCGTGAAGTAAACACACCAAGGTTACGGTGCATGGGCATGATCCATTCATCTTCTTCCAATGCAAGCGTACTGCCAACTGCAATAGCTTCCTGCCCGATACCGCTAAACCATTTGCTTATTTTTCCCTGACGAAGTAATACCAACATTTTTTCTTCGATCATTCGCGGAAGCAATAAATTTTTGTAGATATTAATTAATTCTTCGTTCGATAAAGTTGTACGATTGAATTCCATAACAGTTGATAATCATAAATAATTATACAAGATAAAACTATTAGCATTTTAATTAAAAACGAATTATGCACGCAATAAAAAACCACTCCGTTAAGCGGAATGGTTTTAAAAAAAATTATTTGATTGAATTAATTTCTTTTTGCAAAACGGCTTAATAATTTCAGTATCTCGATGTATAACCAAACGATGGTTACCATTAAACCAAAAGCACCATACCATTCCATAAATTTTGGAGCGCCTGCTTCTGCGCCTTTTTCGATCATATCAAAATCCATGATTAAATTCAGCGCAGCAATAGCTACTACAAATAAACTGATGCCAATGGCAAGCGTGCTGTTATTTCCTACACTAATAAAATCTATCTGCACGCCAAATAAACGCAGCAACATAGTTAATCCGTAAAAAATAGCAATACCCAATGTGGCAGAAAAAATAATGCTTTTAAATTTTTCTGTTGCCCTGATTACACGAAAATTATATAACAGGAACATTGCAATGGCAACACCAAAAGTTAAACCAACGGCCTGCATTACCAAACCGGGATAACTTTTTTGAAACATATCATTCATCACCGCAGATAGACCACCAATAAATAATCCTTCGAGTAAACCGTATGCCGGAGCAATATACGGAGCCCATGTTGGTTTGAAGATGATGGCAAATGCAGCAATCATTCCGCCAAAAATGCCTACCATCATTAAGGTTTGCATTTGCCCGGGATTACCTGTTTGATACAAGTTCCAAGTATAAGTTGCAGCGCCCATCAACATCAGCAACATGAAACCGAATTTGTTCATGGTACCGCGAACACTCATTGTTCCCTGAATTGCAGCATTACGTGTTGCCGCCGAATTAAAAATTTTTTCTGTTAATGTTGGGTTACCAGATTCAAATAATGCCATAAAATTTAATTTTTATAGTGGTAAAAATAAAAAAGTTCTCATAAACAAAACCGTTAAATTTATTGCATTGGTTTTAGCCCGGGATAATGATCTACGGTTTCAAAAACATATTTGGGATTCTGTTTTAACAACATAATAAATTTAGCCAGCGAATCGGTATAATTTTTATCGCGAAACATACGGTCGTGCG
>DATAMD010000268.1:0-2176 GCA_036260755.1 Chitinophagaceae bacterium
ACACAATTAAATTTTGCGAAAGATTTGTATCAGCGCCAGCAAAATCTTTGGAAAGAAAATATTGGTACCGAAGTACAATTAATAAGTGCAAAAAACAACGTAGATAATATTCAAAAACAAATTTCTTTTGTTAAGGAACAACAATCGCTTACCAATGTTACTGCCGATATTGACGGTGAATTGGATGATGTAAACATTAGAGTTGGTGAGCTTTTTACCGGTGTAACTGCAGCCGGTGCGCAAATAAAAATTGTGAACACACACGACATGAAAGTGGCTGCACAAATTCCCGAAAATTATTTGGGAAAAGTAAATGTTGGCAGCAAAGTAAAAATTACATTACCCGATATCAATAAAAAAATTGATGCCGGTATAACTGTTGCCGGAAAATTAATTGATGCCAACAGCAGAAGTTTTTATGTAGAAGCAAAACTGGCTGCTGATAAGGATTTGAGGCCAAATCAAATTGCGTTGTTGCAAATTCAGGATTATGCTGCTGCAAGCGCAATCACGGTTCCTGTTAATACTTTACAAACAGATGAGAAAGGAAAATTTGTAATGGTTGCAGTAAACGCAAACGGTAAATTAACCGCACATAAAAAAACAGTGACCATTGGAGAATTATACGGCGATAAAATTGAAATTAAAAGTGGTTTAGATAAAGCCGATCAATTAATTGTTGATGGATTTCAAAGCTTATACGAAGGACAGTTACTTACCACCGATGCTAAGTAGCTGAATGAAAAACCGAACGTACAAGTGTGCGACGCAACAGGCGATGACCAAAGAACAAATGCTGACTACAAAAAAGAAAAATTATGAGTGCATTAGAAAAGTTTTCTGAAAAGTTTAAACAGTTTAAGCCCACCACGTGGAGCATAAAAAATAAAACATCGATGTATTTGATGATGTTGTTTGTAACATTGATGGGCGTATATCAATTTGTAACATTACCGAAAGAACAGTTTCCGGATATTGTTATTCCAACAATTTATGTTTCTACTATTTATGTTGGTAATTCTCCCAAAGACATAGAGAACTTAGTAACAAGACCTATTGAAAAACAAATTAAAGGTATTACCGGCGCAAAAATTAAAAAGGTTACAAGTACATCGCAGCAAGACTATTCGGCCATTATGGTTGAATTTGAAACCGATGTAAAAACCGATGTTGCCGTACAAAAAGTTAAAGATGCGATTGATAAAGCCAAACAGGATTTACCAACCGATCTTACACAGGAGCCAACTGCATTGGAAGTTAGTTTTAGCGAACAGCCCATCATGTATGTAAATGTTAGCGGTAATTATGATGTGGTGCGATTGAAAAAATTTGCCGATGACCTGAAAGATAAATTAGAAGAGTTGCCGCAAATTAATCGAGTTGATTTAGTTGGTGCGCCAACAAGAGAATTCCAGATTAATGTTGATAATAACCGCATGCAGGCAAACAACATCACCTTCGATGATATTGCCAATGCTGTTGGAAGAGAAAACATGGATATCTCCGGCGGTTTGCTGGATGTTGGAAATATGAAACGCAACATTCAGTTAAAAGGACAATTCAAAACTGCGTTCGATATAGAAAAAATAATTGTACGCAACACAAGCGGTGCGCCCATTTATTTAAAAGATATTGCCAACATTAAAGACACAATTAAAGAAACAGAAAGTTATGGCCGCTTGGATGGTAAAGATGTAATTACTTTAAACATTATTAAACGTGCCGGCGAAAATTTAATTGAAACAAGCGATGATGTAAAACGTGTTACTGCCGAATTACAAAAAACACAATTCCCCAAAGATTTAAAAGTTGTAATTACCGGCGATCAAAGTAAACAAACCAGAACATCATTTAACGATCTGGTAAATTCAATTGTTATCGGGTTTGTTTTGGTATTATTTATCCTGATGTTTTTTATGGGTGTAACCAACGCATTCTTTGTGGCACTAAGCGTTCCGCTAAGTATGTTTGTTGCATTTATGTTTTTGCCTGCGGCCGATTTAATTACCGGTTCGCATGTTACCCTCAACTTCATTGTATTATTTGCATTGTTATTTGGATTAGGAATTATTGTGGATGATGCCATTGTGGTGATTGAAAATACACACCGAATTTTCTTTGAAGGAAGAGGAAAAATAAGCTCGGAAAAATCGGCGATGATGGCTGCCGGCGAAGT
>DATAMD010000269.1:0-1754 GCA_036260755.1 Chitinophagaceae bacterium
TGTTCCACTTCAGCAAGACACCATTTTGGTTATACATCACAAAAATGCCGGGCAGGTTATTTACAAGTGTATCTAAAAAATCTTTTTCTTTATAGATGATCGCTTGTTTTTGTTTAAGTTCTCTTAGGTCTAAGCCGGTGCCAACAATATTAAATTCATCATTATATTTAATAAGCCAACTGTTGATCATCAAGGGAATCCGCTCTTTATTTTTCGAGAAGGCTGTTACCTCTATCTGACTGGGAACATCGCCATTAAAAATATTTTTATTCCTGTTTTTTATAAACTCTTTTTCTTCATTCTTTTCATAAAAATCAATTGGATGCATTTGCTTAATTTCTTCAGAAGAATATCCAAGTGTTTTCTCAAAATTTATATTCCACATTTTAAATTTCCCGTTGCGGTTGTACATAAAAAAAATGCCCGGCAAATGTTCAACCAAATTTTGCAGGAACTTTTTTTCTGAAGCAACATCAATATTCTTCCATATCCGGTAAAACAAAAAGCTGATTACAATTAAAGCAATAATTGATAACAGCCCGAATAATTCGGAGGTTTCCTGCGCTTTTAAATCATGTTCTTCCTGAAGTTTTTTAAGGATTGCTCTGCCTAAATCGGATATTTTTTTAATTTCATTCTTTACAGGTGTATCAAACGAATCTTCATTAACCAGTAAGCCTGATACCGCTTTTAAATTTCCCTGTGCACTTAATAAAAGTATTTGTTTCGAAAATGCCAATCGTTTTTCGGCAGATGTTTTCAGATTAAAAAAAATACTGTCGGGCAGCACTTTAACATCTTTTAATGCATACAATTCTTCTAATTGCTTATTGTAGTTTCTTTCGGCAGTTTCAAACCTGATAAAAAATTTCTGGGGATTCTTCGCAATTTCATGCGGCTTCTCTAAAGATTCGATATCTGTAGAATAAGTTTGCAGATTATCGAGATGAAGCATCATTTTAAGAACCTCTTTCTCGTCTTTACTTTGTTTTAATGTTTTGTTTAAGCTATAATACGTTACTGAAAAAAAAGTAAATAATACAACTACTGTAAAAGCAAATGCGATGAAAATAATTATTTTTAAATTCCGATGTTTCATATTCACGGGGGTTACAACAAAAAAATTTGTAACTAATTATCCTACAATAGATGTAATACTGACAAATATAAAAGGTTGTCTTAATTTAATTTGAGGTTTTTTTGACTACAAAAAAATTTAATCATTGATTACGCCTTTTAAGGCGTAATTGCCATTCAATAAAAAACTCCTGCCAATTATTTATTAAAATAATTTACAGGAGTTTTAGGCTTTTCTTTGAAAAAATTTTAAAATACGCCGGTATTAAAATTTACATTGCCTGAGTTTCGGTACTTGGTGTTGTATCGGTAACCACCGGTGCCGGCTCTTCAACAACAGGTGCAGGAGCGGCAACTGGTGCAGGTTTTGCTGTTTTTATTTTAATAGGTCTTGGCCGTACCGGAATTTTTACCGCTTTCTTTTTTGGAGCTGCCTTTTTCTTAACAACCACTTTTTTTGCAGCAACTTTCTTTTTAGGAGCTGCTTTTTTTACGGCTTTTTTTGGTGCCGCCTTTTTCTTAGGAGCTGCTTTTTTCTTTAGAGGTGATTTTTTTACCGCTGCTTTTTTCTTAACAACTGTTTTTTTTGCAGTTGCTTTTTTCTTTGCAGGAGATTTCTTTTTAGGAGCTGCCTTTTTTACTATTTTTTTTGCTGCTTTTTAATATTGTCCGGTGCT
>DATAMD010000270.1:0-1997 GCA_036260755.1 Chitinophagaceae bacterium
ATGCAAAAAGAAACCCTTCTATCTATCTTAAAGCAGGTATCGATAAAAAAATTAGCGATGATGTAAGAATTAGATTTAGCGCTAGCTATTATCATAATGGAAGCTCTGCAGGTAGTGGTTTAACTTTGTATGGTGGCGACCGTACTGGTTCTAATTATCAAAACGTAATTGAAAAATGGGTAGCCTCCGGCGCTGCACAAGCATCTACAGCAATTGCTTTCTCTGGTCGCCTTAATCCAGGCTTCTCAAAGAAAATCGATGCCTTTATGTTGAATGGTTTCCTTAAAGTAAAGGGCTTTGAATTATTCGGTACTTACGAAACAGCTTCTGGTTATTCAAAAACAGAAACTGATACAAGAAAAGCTAATCAATTTGCAATTGATGGTATTTACAGATTTGGTAAATCAGAAAATTTATTCATCGGCGCAAGGTATAACACAGTAACAGCAAGATTGGCAGGTTATACCGATGATATTAGTGTAAATCGTTTTGCATTGTCAGGCGGTTGGTTCTTAACAAATAATGTTTTATTGAAAGCTGAGTATGTTAAGCAAGTTTATAACAACTTTGTTAATACAGATTACCGTTGCGGTGGTCAGTTCAACGGTTATGTAATTGAAGCGGTGGTAGGTTTCTAAACAAACCTTTTTCATCCAAAGCAGTCAGAATGAAAAAAACATTCTGACTGCTTTTTTATAAGTTATGTTTGCAGCATTTTCATTCCTGATATGCATTTTAATAAAAACATACTTTTTATTTTAATTCTCATTCTGGGGGAAAGTTTTATTCAGCAAAAAAGGGTTGATAATCTTGTCCGTAGTGCAAAATGGGTTGTATCAAAAGGTGGCTTTTTGCGTGTGAACGGAAGCACAAATATTAGCTCTTTTAGTTGTATCGTTCCTGAATATGTTGACCCTGATACAATCACCTGTATTAATAAAGATCTGCCCATTTTAATGAGCGGAAATATTTCTCTGAATATTTTTGGATTCGATTGCCATAATACATTGATGACTGCAGACCTCAGAAAAACGCTCCGGGCCAAAGAATATCCCAAAATGAAAATACATTTTCTTTCACTTAATAAATTCCCCGAATTACGATCGGCCGAAGAAACAATTACAGGATGGGTAAATATTGAATTATCAGGCACTACAAAAAAATTCGATGTAAAATTCAGGTTTTATACCGATGATCAAAAAATCATTCATCTCGTTGGCACCAGAGCAATTAACTTTTCTGATTTTAATCTTTCGCCTCCCAAAAAGTTAGGAGGCATTATTCAAACAAAAGATAAATTAGATGTAGAATTCAGTTTGAATTTTAAAACAGTGAATTAATATCAGGGATTTATTTTTGCATAAATAATTCCTGTAACAGTTGCCTGAAAAAAACCATATAATAACCAACTGACAACCATAGCCACTGTTACATCCATTGCACTGTAAGTAATCCACATAATAGGAATCAATCCTACAATCGCATATACAAATCCGAATTTAATCCCTCTCCATAAAAAATTCCCTTTGAATAAAGATTTTATTCTTTCCCAAAACCATAATAATGCAAAACATAAAACAAATGCGTGAGAAAAAAACAATACATCTTTTACACCATCTGAATTGATCAGCGGATTATTTGCATAAGCATCAACAAAAAGTTTCGGGAAAAATCTTACCGCCAGATATAAACCGCCATAACTTCCAATTGATAATATAAAGCCCGCAAGCAATCCAGATAAAAGTATCTTTTTCATGTTGTGTTTTTAGGGTGATAGAAGTATCAAATAAAATAATTGCATTTTAAATTTACAAATAATTTCAACCATGCCGCTTACCAAAAAGAATTTTATATACCGGTTTTCAAAAAATATGTCATCAATTTTCGCGTCATGATTTTTTAGGAAATAAATTGTTTGTTGGTTTATGGATTAGTTACTTCAGCTAACTTAATCGCTGAAGTATATTAATTATTAAGTTCTATCAAAGAATTTAGGG
>DATAMD010000274.1:0-2327 GCA_036260755.1 Chitinophagaceae bacterium
GCCGGGTTGGGCATTTTCTCGTATGCTTTTGAAATTTCTATTTGCTCTTTATTTTCATGAATTTCTTCAAGGCTGTCGGTATGACTTGCAAATTCTTCCAGTTTATTATGCAATTCTTCTCTTAAAGAAATATTGATTTGATTGGCGCGGCGGGCAACAATTGCAATTGATTCGTACAAATTACCTGTTTGGGCTTTAATATCAACAAGGTTTTTTGTTTCAACCACATTTGAAGTATTACCGCTAAGGTGCCTTCTTAATTTGCTCATTTTTTAAATTTTTAAGATACGTTGTTGATTGTGTTTTATATTTTGTTACTTCTGACAAAAGTTTGCTGTCGGTAAATCTTTCTGAAAAGTCATTACATTCAGAAATTACTTTTTCAAACCGCTCAGTCTGCTTGTCTTCAGTACTTAATTCTGCATATTTAAAATACGATTTAATAACTTGCAATTTATATTCATCAGCTCTTTTAGAATCAGGAAAATTTTCCGAAACATTTCCAAATGATATTGCGGATGCTTTATAATATCCCAAGTTATAATAAAGTTCGGCATTATTATATTCTTTCAACTCTAATTTTTCGCGTCCTTTATCAATGATATCGTTTGCATCTTTTATTTTGGGTGAACCCGGATGCGTATTAATAAATGCCTGCATCAATGAAATTGCTTTGGTTGTATTTGTTTGATCCAAATCAACTTTTGGCGATTGTTTATAAAAGCAAAATGCCCGCATATACTCGCATTCCTCAGATTTACTGCTAGCGGGAAAATTTTCCGTGTAGGTTTTAAAATAATTCTCAGCATTCAAATAGTCCTTCTCATAAAAATAACAATACGCTACTTTATAATACATATCCTCATAACGCTGAGTTCCTTTCACAAAAGGAAACAAATCCTCAAACAACTGACGGGCATTACTATACTTTTTATTGGCATAATATTGTTCGCCCATAGTATATCTATATTCATTATCCTTGCTTTTCATGACTCTGCCAAAAGCATGCCCAGGGCCTTTGGCAAAGAATTTACCAATCCTGTGAAAGCATGAGGTTAATGTTACAATACAAAAGATAAATAATACAACTTTCTTCATAGAAGTGCGCAAAGGTAGTTATTTTGGGGCAATTTATACACTCATTTAATGCAAACTTGTTAGTTGTAGTTAAGATTAATATAAAAAGAAGCCCCGCCAATAAGGCAGGGCTCATTATATTAATTTAAACTAAGGAATGATTATCCTTTGCTTCTCAAATTTGGATGAGGAGCAGGTACTGTATTTGGACCGTCTTCAGTTGTACCCAAAAGATCAATTGTGCTTGCATCTCCGCTTCCGCCATCATAATTGAAAATGAATCTGCTTTCAGCTATACCTTCTTTCTCAACTAAATATTTAATCACTGCACTTACTCTTTCATAACTTAATTGCTGAGCAGCTTTACTGGCAGTTGGATGGCCAATAACTTTTACTTTACAATTTGGATTTGCTTTAATCTTAGTTGCAGCAGCAGCTAATAATTTTTCAGCATCTTTTGACAATTTAGCACCGCTCTTAAAGTGAATGCTTGGTAAATCAGATATTGTGCATTCTGTTGCAGCAGCTAATTTCATATTAGAAATTTGATCTCTTAATTCTTTGCAACAAGCTGGTTCTGGGCAAGTACCGATACCATCATTATTAACAGGGAAACAATTTCTTGGAGTTAATGGCTCTTTATCTCTGTAATCAGGAACACCATCTCCGTCTGTATCTTTTGATACACCATGACTGTCAACCGGAGCACCTGCAGGAGTATTTGGTTCTAAATCAAATTGATCAGTTACACCATCACCATCTGCATCAGGCAAAACAACCTTTGGCATTTTCATATGCTTTGGAGCATTCAACTCATTGTAAGCATAGTTATTTGGATTAATCCACCATAATGGTTGAACCCGTTTAGCAGGATCGCCTAAATTAATATTAAATTTAACTCCTGCATACCACCATGAATTATAAGCTTTGCTACCAACCCAAGGAGAATATGAAGCTAAATAACCATTATTAGTAAGCGTATTTTTAGCTTCTAAAGCTAAATTATATTTATTTGAAATTTTAAATGCAGCACCTATTCCCAAGTTTAACCCTAAGTTTTTAAGTGTGCTATTATTACTAGGACTTGTAAAAGAATTGTAGGCACCTCCGTTAATACTTTGTGTAACCGAAGGATTAAAATATTCAACTCCTGTAATTAAATAAATATTGGTTTTCGGATTGCCTCTGTAAAAACTTAAAGTATTTACAGAAGTAAGTACATCCACACCAATATGGAATGAATTATCCTT
>DATAMD010000290.1:0-4367 GCA_036260755.1 Chitinophagaceae bacterium
TTGGATGATGAAGGCAACGAATTAATACTTCCTAAATCAGAACAAATACCGCAGGATTATTTTAAGAAAGGTGAAAATATCCGTGCCGTTATTGCCAGAGTGGATATTAAAAATAATACACCGGTAATTATTTTATCAAGAACAAGTCCGTTGTTCCTTGCTAAATTATTAGAAATTGAAGTGCCTGAAATTTTCGACGGATTAATTGCCATTAAAAAAATCGTTCGCGATCCGGGCGAAAGAGCAAAGGTTGCAGTTGAATCTTATGACGATCGCATCGATCCCGTTGGTGCCTGCGTAGGTATGAAAGGAAGCCGTATTCACGGTATTGTTCGCGAATTGAAAAACGAAAATATTGATGTAATTAATTACACTTCCAATATTCAATTATTAATTCAACGTTCATTAACGCCTGCAAAGATCAGTTACATGAATATTGATAACGAAAAGAAACAAGCCGATGTATATTTAAAAGCCGATCAGGTTTCTTTGGCAATTGGCCGTCGCGGTGTTAATATTAAATTAGCATGCGAATTAACCGGATACGAATTGGATGTATTTCGCGAAGATGAAGAAAAAGCAGATGAATTTGATATTGATCTGGATGAATTCAGCGATGAAATTGAAACATGGGTTATCGACGAATTTAAACGCGTTGGTTGCGATACGGCAAGAAGCGTATTAAATTTAACTGCCGAAGAATTAGAAAGAAGAACCGATCTGGAAAAAGAAACAATTGCAGATGTGCGGAATATTTTACAGGCCGAATTTGATAAAGAATAGTTGAATAAAGTATTAAAAGTACAAGTCCCGATTTATCGGGATGCCGACATTAGTCGGCAAGTTGCGACGCAACGAAGCATCATAATAGTGCCGAAATTGGTCTCACTAATAATAAAATAAATGATCGTGATAAATTATTAATTAATCAGGATCGATGGACAAAATAAAAAAACGGAATGTCAGAACTCAAATTACCGAGATTATTAGCCGCAGCTAAAGAGTTTAATGTTGGACAGGATACCATCATTGATTTCTTGGCAAAGAAAGGATTTAATAAAGACGACCTGAAGCCTACAGCAAAGCTTTCGGAAGACATGTATTATGCTTTGCAAGCCGAGTTTCAAAGCGATAAGGTTGCAAAAAACAAGGCAGATCTTGTAGAAATTCCGAAGGGTGGAAGCAGTGAAATAAAAAAGAAAAAAGATGAAGAAGAAATAACATTCAAGAAAGAAGAAAAAAAGCCTGCTGTTAAAGAAGAACCTAAAGTTGAAAAACAGATTGTTGTTGAAGAAGTAAAAGAAGTTGCACCTCCTCCTCCGCCTCCGGTAAAAGAAATAAAAGCCGAGGAACCCGAAATAACTAAAATAGAAATTCAGGAAATAGAGACTCCGAAAGTTTTAGATAAAATAGATTTAAGCACCATTGATTCTTCAACACGTCCTAAAAAAACCGGCAAGAAAAAAGAAGAGCCTGTTGTTGAGCAAAAAGTTGAAGAACCAAAAATTGAAAAGAAAAAAGAAAAAGAAATTATTCCGGAGACAAAGCCAATAGAAAAAATAAAAGAAGAACCTGTAACAATTGTTCCCGAAGAAGAAGCAGCTCCGCAAATTGAAAATATTGAAATAGAAAAATTAACCGGGCCAAAAATTCTTGGTAAAATTCAATTACCCGTTGATAGTGATACACGACCAAAACCACCCACAAGAGAAGAAAAACGTAAACGCAAACGTATTCCTGTTGATAAAAAAGGAAATGATCAGCCGCAACAAAGAGCACCACATCAAGGTGGGGGATTTAACAGAGATAATAGAGATAACAGAGGTGGGCAAGCTCCTGCAACGAGTGGCGGTGGACCAAACAGACCAATAGTTCCGGCAAATAATAGAAATAATCAAGGCGGTGGCGGTGGATTTAACAGAGGCGGTGGGCAACAGCGTTCTGCCGGAGGCGGACAACAACGTGGTGGAAACAGAAGTGGCAGCCCTCGTGATAATCGTCGTGAAGACAAAGAGATCGATGCAAAAGAAATTCAGGAAAAAATTCGCGAAACACAAGCCAAGCTTGCAGGCGCAGGTGGTCGCGGTAAAAGCTTAAAAGCAAAATACCGTCGTGCAAAACGCGATGAAGCTGCAGATGCTTTGGGCGAAATTGTTGAAGATAATAAATTACATGTTACAGAATTTGTTACTGTAAGTGAATTGGCAAATTTGATGGATGTAAGTTTTGCCGATGTGATTGGTAAGTGTATGGGATTAGGCATCATGGTTTCTATCAATCAACGTTTGGATGCCGAGGTAATTGAATTAGTAGCAAGTGAGTTTAATTTTGAAGTTGAATTTATAAATCTGGATGATGTGGATGAAATGGAAGAAGAGGAAGAAGAAGACAGCCCCGAAGATTTAGTTGGCCGCCCTCCGATTGTTACTATCATGGGTCACGTAGATCATGGTAAAACATCGTTATTAGATTATATCCGCAATGCAAATGTGGTAGCCGGCGAAGCGGGTGGTATCACGCAGCATATTGGTGCATACGAAGTAACATTACCTACCGGAAAACATATTACATTCTTAGATACACCGGGTCACGAAGCATTTACTGCCATGCGTGCCCGTGGTGCAAAAGTTACCGATATTGCTGTTATTGTTGTTGCTGCCGATGATGCCGTAATGCCTCAAACAAAAGAAGCCATCAGCCATGCACAGGCAGCAGGCGTTCCAATGATTTTTGCAGTGAATAAAATTGATAAAGATGGTGCCAATCCGCAAAAAATCTACGAACAATTATCTCAAATGAATATTCTCGTAGAAGAATGGGGTGGCAAATATCAATCACAAGAATTAAGTGCAAAGAAGCATATTAATATAGATTTATTATTAGAAAAAATATTATTGGAAGCTGAAGTATTAGATCTTAAAGCCAACCCAAATAAGGAAGCAGCAGGAACAATTATTGAAGCTTCGTTAGATAAAGGCCGCGGTTATGTTGCAACCATTTTAGTGCAAAACGGTACTTTACGATTAGGTGATTTGATCGTTTCGGGCCAACACTTCGGTCGTATCAAAGCAATGTTCAACGAGCGTAATCAGCGTGTAACCGAAGCGCCCCCATCAACGCCCGTAGTTATCTTAGGTTTGAACGGGGCCCCGCAGGCCGGAGAAAAATTCAAAGTATATGCAGATGAATCTGAGGCAAAAGATATTGCTTCAAAGAGAGCTCAAATCATGCGTGAGCAAGGATTACGTGCAAGAAAACATATTACGTTAGATGAAATTGGCCGCCGTTTGGCATTGGGCAATTTTAAAGAATTAAATATTATTATTAAGGGTGATGTGGATGGATCGGTTGAAGCTTTGAGCGATTCGCTACAAAAATTATCGACCGATGAAATTGCAATTAATGTGGTTCATAAAGCAGTTGGACAAATTTCTGAAAGCGATGTATTGTTAGCTACCGCATCCGATGCCATCTTAATTGGTTTCAATGTTCGTCCTTCACAACAAGCAAATCGCTTGGCGCAAAATGAAGGTGTTGAAATTAAAATGTACTCCATCATTTATAACGCAATCGAAGAAGTGAAGAGTGCGATGGAAGGTATGCTTGAACCTAAGATACAGGAAAAAGAAGTTGCCACTGTTGAGATTCGTGAAGTGTATAAATTCGATAAAGCAACAGTTGCTGGATCGTTTGTAACAGACGGAAGAATTAAACGCGATGCTAAAATCCGTTTGTTCCGCGATGGTATTTTATTGTACCCGAGACAAGAAGGAGCATTTGCAGAATTGGGCAGCTTAAAACGTTATAAAGACGATGTGAAAGAAGTGCCAAGCAATATGGAATGCGGCTTAACCGTAAAAAACTTTACCGATTTATCTGTAGGCGACAGCATCGTTGCTTACGAAGAAGAAGAAGTAAAAAGAACATTATAAAATATAGCTATTGCAATTAGCTTCAAGCCACCCGTTGTTGCGGTTATCAGCTTGAAGCTAATTTTTTTGTTAAAAGCATTATATAATACCTGTTGCACGTTTCGAAAGAGTAATTTTGAATTCATTTATTGATTATGAAAAAATTTTTAACCTTCTTTTTTATTGTGATGATTGTTGCTCATCAGTCCTCAGCACAACTTGTAAAAAAAGTTATTGCCGATAAGATTGTTGCGCAGGTTGGCGATAAAATCATTCTTCGTTCCGATGTATTAAATGCAATATCAGATGCAAAACGCCAAGGTACCGAAGCGCAATTACCGCCTAATCCCGAATGTGCTTTTTTAGAAGGGCAGTTAATACAAAAAGCATTGGTTTTACAGGCAGAAAAAGATTCGTTGACTGTTACTGACGATGAACTTGATGCTGCATTGGAAA
>DATAMD010000294.1:0-2435 GCA_036260755.1 Chitinophagaceae bacterium
AGCACATCTACCCTGCTTCCGAATTTTATAAAACCAAATTCGTGATTTTGTTTTACGTGCTGGCCAACATGCGTATAATTACAAATTCGTTTTGCCAATGCACCGGCAATTTGTTTGTATAAAATTGTACCGTAATTATTTTTTACTACAACACTCCATCTTTCGTTTTCGGTTGATGATTTTGGATGCCATGCCACCAAATATTTTCCTTTGTGGTATTGACTGTAAAGCACTTCGCCGCTTATCGGGTTTCGGTTAACATGCACGTTAGCCGGGCTCATAAAAATACTAACCTGAATACGTTTGTCTTTAAAATATTCTTCATCAATTATTTCTTCTATCACCACTACTTTACCATCGGCGGGACAAATTATTTTATGATCATCTTTAGTTAATCTTCTTTCAGGTATCCTGAAAAATGAAATTAAAAACAATAATAAAAATAATGAAACCAAAAAAATTGAAACAGAAAGCCAGTACAGGAACGGACTTACAAACGCAAACGATAATAAATTCAACACAAAAAAAAGTAATGTAGCAATCCCAATTGTTCTATATCCCTCTCTGTGAATAATCATCTGTTATAATTGAAAGGCAAATATAAAAGAAAGAAATGAGAGAAGAATTTTGATACCACCAGTAATGTTTTATGGCAATAAAAACTAATGCTAAAAAACCAACTTAATAAATAACCAAACAAAAGGAGTTGCAATTAATAAAGAATCGAAGCGGTCTAAAAACCCGCCATGCCCCGGCATAAAATTACCGCTGTCTTTTACATTTGCCATGCGTTTAATTTTACTTTCCAACAAATCGCCGAAAGTGCCTGCTACAGCAGATATTAAGGCAATGATTAAAATATTTGCATTAATATTTTTTGTGTAGAGATAAGATATAAAACCAATTACTGCTACCGATAAAATAATACCGCCAACAGTTCCTTCCCAGGTTTTTTTGGGAGATATTTTTGATAACGGTGTTTTGCCAATGAACGATCCAACAATGTATGCCATCGTATCATTTATCCAAATGGAAATAATAATAAGCATCGGATAAACCCAAGCTGCGTTATCCAATAAATTTGAATTAATTGAAAATAAATCGATCATCAATCCCCAGCTTAAAGAAATATAAATTAATCCCAACAACGAATAACCGATCAATTTTATATTCAAATGTTTTTTTAAAACAATTTCTTTTCCTAAAAATAAAATGGCAATAATTAATCCGCATATCCAACCAATTCCCTGCAATTCTATGCGATTAATTCTGTAAGCATGGTTCGTCATCCACAACATAAACATCCATCCCAACAACATGATGCTGTATTTATGAAACGAATTTATTTGCCGGTAATCCTTATCAATCAATCCAATTAATTTTTGATATTCGATCCAGCAACCAAAATGAATGATGGTAAATAATAAAAAAAATGTCCACTGATTTATTAATAATCCCGAAAGCATCACCACCGCAAACACAATGGCAGTAAGGGTTCTGGTTTTAAATGTTTGAAGATTGAAGGCCATGTTTTTTAATGAATGAGTGAATGAATGATAGAATGAGTGAATGTGGAATGAACGAACAAAATTAATTTTAATTAAGCAATGCTTTATCTATTAATTGTTTTGCCAGTTCTTTAAAATGAACGGGAACATAAATTTCTATATCGCCAAAGTTAAGATAGCTGCTGTCCAATTTATTTAATACCTGCACGGGTATTTCATTTTCTTCGAGCATGCCCTGCAAAATACTTGCTTCGGCAAGGTTGCGTGTTTTAAATAATAAATGCCATTGTTGCATTATTCGAAAGGATTATCGCTTGGAGAAAAAGTGTTATCTATTTTATCGGCACCGATGCGCACACATTCTTTTTTAAAATTTTTCATCAGCGGTATCATGATGGCAATACCAATTGCGACTAAAAAAATTATTGTTATGGCAGATGGATGGCCCGAAAAAAAAGGCATATTATCGTCCATCGCTTCTTTCGGGATTTTTCCGTTTTTGCTCATCGCATATAATTGCGTAACAGCAATACCATTATTTAAGCAATGTGCAAAAATGTTTAACCAGATATTGTTACTGTAATAAAACAACAGCCCCAAAATAACGCCCAGTGCGGCTCTTGGCAAAAAGCCAAAATAACTGCCGTGTACGGCGCTAAATAAAATACTGGTAACAAGTATGCCTATCCAAACATTACCAAACCATTTTATAAATAATTGCTGAAAGCCGCCGCGGAATAAAACCTCTTCAAAAATGGCCGGCGCAACTGCAATAACAATCATTGTAAAAATATAATCCCAAACAGTTTTCATGCTTGCCATTGCCATGATCTGTTCCGAATAATCATCTTCCCATTTATGAAAAGTTGCAGCTAATTTTTTTGATACAGGAATGATTTCATTTAATTCTCCCAATGCACCGCTTAA
>DATAMD010000303.1:0-9291 GCA_036260755.1 Chitinophagaceae bacterium
CGTTATTATTCGTTAGATGTTTTTCGCGGCGCAACTGTTGCATTGATGATAATGGTTAATAACCCCGGAAGCTGGGCACATATTTTTTCGCCCTTGGAACATGCCACATGGCATGGATGCACGCCAACAGATCTGGTGTTCCCGTTTTTTTTATTTGCCGTTGGAAACGCCATGAGTTTTGTAATGCCAAGATTTGAAAAACAAGGAACACCTTATTTTTTAAAAAAAGTTTTTAAAAGGGCCGTACTGATTTTTGTAATTGGTTTATTATTAAACTGGAGCCCCTTTGTGATGTACAATGCAAAAAACGAATTGGTAATTAAATCGTGGACATGGTTATCCGGTGGCGGAACAATCACAGGCATCAGAATGCTTGGCGTGTTACAAAGAATTGCATTGGCGTATTTATTTGCCACACTGATTGTATATTTTTTTAAAACAAAAGGCGCTTATTTTATCAGTTGCATTTTATTATTAGGTTATTGGTTGGTCTGTTTATTATTGGGCGATGCAAATGATCCGTACAGTTTATCGGGTTTCTTCGGAACAAAATTAGATATCCATCTTTTTGGAGCAGCACATGTTTATAAAGGCGAAGGCGTTGCTTTCGATCCCGAAGGATTAGCAAGTACCATCAATGCAATCGTTCAGGTAATATTTGGTTATTTGGTTGGGCAATATATTCAGCAAAAAGGAAAATCGTACGAAATGCTTTCGCATTTATTAATTGCCGGAGTTATTTTTGTTTTTGCTGGATATGGTTGGGATATGGTTTTCCCCATCAACAAAAAAATATGGACCAGCAGTTACACTATTTATACAACCGGTTTGGCCATGATTACTATTTCGGTAATGATTTATTTAATTGAGTTTAAAGAAGCAAAAGGTGCATGGAGCAAGTTCTTTGATGTGTTTGGGAAAAACCCATTATTTATTTTTGTACTGAGTGGATTTTTACCAAGACTGTTAGGATTAATAAGAATTACCGATGGTTTTAATGCTACAGGCAAGCCAATTTATTTGTCACCACTCGGTTGGTTTTACGAACATATTTGCAAAAATATTGCTACTGATTTGCGCGTTGGATCTTTATTCTACGCCATAGTGATGATAATTTTTTATTGGAGTATTGTGTATGTCTTGGATAAGAAGAAGATTTATATTAAGGTTTAAGAAGTTCATGGGTTATGGGTTATGGGGCATAGAAGCGCCATAAACCATAACCTATCAACCATGAACTATTTCCTAACCAAACATCTTCTCTGCTTCAATAATACTTTCGGGTTTCCCCACATCAATAAATTTTGATTGTGTATGATTAAAATATTGAATGGAATGATTGGCGCATAAACTTAAATAAACATCAACCATAGAAAATTTACCTTGTTGTTGTATGAAAGAAAATATTTTTGGATTGATGATATGAATGCCGCTGAATGCTTTTTGCTGCAAATTATTTTCATGGCGCATTATTTTTTCTTCACCGGTTTTTATGTTTTTCCAGCCACATAATTCATGATGCTGATTAAATAAAAAATAACGCGATGTATTTCTTTCCGTTACCGCTAAAGTTGCCAACGCATTATTTTTTTTATGCTGATCTATCATTGCCTGCAAATCAAGATCAGTTAAAATATCAACGTTCATCAGCACAAAATCATCATTAAAAAACCAACTTGCCTTTTGTAAGCCACCGCCTGTTTCCAGCACAGCATTTGTTTCATCACTGATTGAAATATTGCTTCCCCAACCATTATTTTTTTCAATCACATCAATAATCTGATCTGCAAAATGATGCACATTTACAATTACTTCTCTAATGCCAAACTGCTGCAGCCATTCTACATTGCGTTGCAATAAACTTTTACCATTAACCATTGCCAATGCTTTAGGATGCTTATCTGTAAAGGGTTTCAGGCGAGTACCAAGTCCGGCAGCCAATATCATTGCCTTCATTAATTCTTAATTTTTAATTACTAATTATTAATTAAGTTCAGTTTTCCAATTATGTTGATTGGTGTGATGTAAAACTACTTTCACTTTATATTTATTTCTTAAATGCCGCGCTGTTTGTTCGGCTGCATACACACTCCGGTGTTGGCCGCCGGTACAACCAAAATTAATTTGCAGGTGATTAAAATCTCTTTTTAAATAATCTGTTACAGTAATATCAATCAAATCCCAAACACTGTTTAAAAATTCATTCATGTGCGTTCGTTGTTCTAAAAAATCCTGTACCTGTTTATCTTTTCCATTTAAACATTTATATTCATCAAACCGGCCGGGATTTAAAATGCCACGCATATCAAACACAAAGCCCCCGCCGTTTTCAGTATCATCAGCAGGTAATCCTTTTTTATAACTGAAG
Organism: Chitinophagaceae bacterium; assembly: GCA_036260755.1. Taxonomy (GTDB): domain Bacteria; phylum Bacteroidota; class Bacteroidia; order Chitinophagales; family Chitinophagaceae; genus CAIQDX01. The sequence continues at coordinate 2,369 of DATAMD010000303.1, forward strand.
CTGTTTATTTCTATCAGCAATGGTGTTGATGTGTTTGCAACAGGTGGTGTAAACCTTTCAATTATTTCATCACTCACCATTAATTGCAGCATCCTGTTGAACTCGGGTGTAACAATGCCGATACGTTTGTGTTCGAGAAAAAATTTTACGCTTCGCAATGCCAGCGGGATGCTTGATAAAAAATGTGCTTTACGTTCAAACAATCCCCTGAAACCATACGCACCCAGCACTTGCAATAACCTTATTAAAACATAACCGTTGTATTGGCTGATAAAAGTAATTCTGTCGACTTTCTTTTTCAATAACACATCTACTTCATCCAAATAATATTGCAATAAATTATCTTTCCATTCTTCGCTTAATTCAGCTTTGGCCTGCCATAATAATGAAGCCACATCGTACTGCAATGCGCCTTTCATGCCGCCCTGATAATCAATAAAACTAACTTCATCATCATTCACAATAATATTGCGGCTTTGAAAATCGCGGAACATAAAATATTTATATTCTGTTCTTGTGAGGTAAGTACTCAGCGCATCAAAATCATCCAGCACAGCCTGCTTATCGTAAGGCAACCGAAGTGTATCGAGAAAATAATATTTAAAATAAAGCAGGTCGCTAAGGATGGCTTGCTTGCCAAATTCTTTTGCGGTTAAGCAGTAATCATAATTCAAATCCTTATTTCCGTTGATTTGAATTTTGGAAAGTGCTTTTAAACTTTTCTGAAACAAACTGAACACATAATCATTATGCCCGTGTTGTTCTAATTTATTTAATAAACTTTCGGTACCGAGATCTTGCTGAATATAAATTGTGCTTTCTTCATTCACACAAAAAATAGCAGGAACAGGCAATAATTTATTTTTGAAATGATTGCTGAAATAAATGAATGTTTTATTTTCTTTTACATTCAGGTTATAGGTTGCAATAAAAGTTTCGTTGTTTGCATAAATGCGAAAATAAATACGATCGCTGCCGCTTTGCGGGATTTTTTCTATCCTTTCAGGGATATGATTTTTGAAATTTTGAAATAATTCCCCGATATTGCGAATAACATTATCCATGTAAAACAATTGATGAGCGATAAAATTAGAATAATTGTACCCATTTCTTATCGCTTTTTCTTCTAACTGATGCTGCTGTAAGAAAAGATTCTTTTTTAATATAAAATAAATCTAGCATGAGAACCTTAAAACAACTGCTATTGCTGGCTTTTGCATTTTTATCTATCCAGCAAGTATCTGCACAAAAAAAATCAATTTCAGGAATTGTAAAAGACAGTAAAGATGCACCTGTTGAAGGTGCTACGGTAAAAGTGAAATCCGCTAAAGGCGGCACCACCACCGGCAAAGACGGTTCTTTTACAATCAATGCGGCAGATGATAATGTATTAGAAATTATTTCTGTTGGATTTAAAACGAAGTATGTTTCTGTAAAAGGAAATTATTTAAACATCACCCTCGAAGCTTCAATTGAAGAATTACAGGAAGTGGTAATGGTAGGTAGCCGCAAAGGTGGAAGAGTAAAAACCGAATCGCCGGTTCCTGTCGATGTAATTAATATTAATTCGGTTGGACAAACAACTGCTAAACCTGATCTGGAATCTATGTTAAACATGTCTGTTCCATCCTTCAACTACAATAAACAAAGTGGCGCTGATGGTTCTGATGCCATTGACTTTGCAAGTTTACGTGGATTGGGTTTCGATCAAACATTGGTATTGGTTAATGGCAAACGCAGGCATTTGGCTGCTTATGTTGCGGAATTTGGAACAAGAGGCCGTGGCAATTCGGGAACAGATTTAAATGCAATTCCCGAAGCAGCTATTGATCGTGTAGAAATATTACGCGATGGTGCTTCGGCACAATACGGATCTGATGCCATTGCAGGTGTAATTAATATTATTCTTAAAAAAGATGTAAAAAAACTTACAGTGAATGCAGGGTATAGTGGTTACTACGATCACAAGTATAACACACTAAATAATGTTGATCCAACACAATATTATACCGGCACTCAATTAGACGGAAAAACTTTTAATCTTGGTATAAATTATGGTTTACCTGTTGGCAAAAATGGCGGGTTCATAAATTTCGGGGCCAACTTTATGAATCAGGGTAAAACTTTAAGGGCATTGCCCGATACCAATTGGAGTACTAATCCAAATTCTTCATTAGTATCGCCCTATATTGCAGGATACAGAAGAGCCTTTGGTGATGGTTCAGTTATATCCGGTGGATTACAATTCAATTCAGAAATTCCACTTGCAGGAACCAAAACTACTTTCTATTCATTCGGCGGATATAATTACAAACATTCTAATGTGTATGCGTGGACAAGAAATTTTGGCGATCATCCGGAAAAATTCCCTACCGATGCAAATGGAAATTTAATTTATGTTCCGGGCATCATGCATGTGTTTGATCCTACTCCGGGTAAATTAGATACTGCAAATGTTTTTTATAATCCGCAGGAAGATGTTTATATCAGAGATATTTCTTTTGCAGTTGGTTTAAAAGGTACATTTAAAAATGGATGGGATTGGGATTTAAGTAATGTTATTGGCGATAATGATTTTCATTATTTCGGTAACAATACTTTTAATGGCACATTGCCCATAAGTCAAGTAGCAACCAAAACGCGTTTTGATGATGGCGGTTTTAGTTTTTTACAAAGCACTGCCAACTACGATATGGTTAAACGCTTTAATTCTGTTGCCGGTGGTTTAACACTTTCTTTCGGCGCAGAGTTCCGTTACGAAAATTATAAAATATATAAAGGCGAAAACGATTCATGGGGTTATAGTATAAATCAAAAATATTTTCCTATTGTGGGTGCAACAAGAGATGTAGCATCGGGCTCACAAGGCTTTCCCGGCTTTAGGCCATCAGATGAAGTAAATGCATCGCGTACTAATGTTGGTGCTTATGCAGATGCATCGTTAGATATAACAAAACAATGGTTATTAGATGCTGCCGTTCGGTTTGAAAATTATTCTGATTTCGGTTTTGTAAATACTTACAAATTAGCTTCCCGTTATAAAGTTACCAACGACTTTAATTTAAGAGGTTCTGTAAGTACAGGTTTCAGGGCTCCATCTTTACAACAAATTAATTTCAGTAATATTAATACAACCATTTCTAACGGAAGTTTGCAATACATTTGGTTAGCACCTAACACCAGTGCTGTTGCAAGAGCTGCCGGTATTCCTAAATTAACACAAGAAACATCTGTAAACGGAAGCTTGGGCTTTGCCTGGAAATTAACAAAAAACTTTACATTAACCACAGATGCTTATTGGATTCAAATTAAAAATAGGGTTATCTTCTCCGGCCAGTTCTCATCTTCACTGCCACAGATAGCTGCTTATATTCCATCTTCGCCACCACTTAATTCAGTGCAGTTTTTTGCTAATGCTGTTAATACTACCAACACAGGCGTTGATATTGTGTTAGATTATTCGAAGAAATGGAAACATAACAGCATCAAAGCATTGCTGGCAGCTAATTTTCAGCAAATTAATATTGATAAAATAAATGTTCCCGGGCCATTGAATAATAATTATTTTGATCAACAAACTTTCTTTAGTACCAGAGAACAAACTTTCTTAAAAGCTTCTGCACCAAACTCAAAACTTGCATTTACATTAGAATATAATGTAAACAAATTTGGTATTGGCACACACTTAACTTATTATGGAAAAGTGGTTACGCAAGGTTATGGATACAGCAGTTTGCCCGGCGCAGCTGCAGGTGGCCCCGGCGGTGCAGGTATTTCAGATCAGGGATTAGGATACGATCCTTATGTTACAACAGATAATGGCAACTCTGTTGTTCCAGAAAACTTTATTTTCCATGGTAAATTAGTAACTGATTTATATGCATCTTATCAATTAAACAAACATATTTCCTGGGTAATAGGTGCAGATAATATTTTTAATGTTCATTCTGATATTGCTGCTACAGTTGGTGCTAAAATGGCATCGTGGGGCGATACTGAATCAGGTGGCCCGTTTGAATCTGTTCAAATGGGATATAATGGGTTAAGATTTTTTTCGAAATTTTTATTTAATTTTTAAAGCAATAAAGTTTCTGTTTAATTCATTTAATAAAGGCAATTCAAAAACGGGTTGCTTTTATTTTTTTCTTTTATTGATGATGATGATTGTTGCAACAATTGCCAGTAAAATAAACGGCAGCCATGCTCCAACGTTATAGCCAATGTTGTAAGCACTGTCGTGAATTTTTGTTGTGTCCGAAAATAAAAACAGCATAGTTTAATTTTTAAATACCATAAAATCATTTCTAATTAAAGATAAAACTGTTGCATAAAAAAGCCCCTGAAATTCAGAGGCATTTTATAATTGGTTATTTAATTTATTCTGCTTCGGCAACAACTTCTTTCACTTCCGGAATCATGCGTTTCATCATTCCTTCAATTCCTGCTTTTAATGTAACCATCGAAGAAGGGCATCCGCTGCAACTTCCCTGCAACATCAAATTAACTACGCCACCATTATAACTTCTGAACTGAATGGCGCCTCCATCCATTTCAACAGCAGGCTTTACATAATTTTCCAATAATTCTTTTACACGTTTAACCACATCATCATCATCGGCAGTAACAGCATTACTTGCTTCCTGTTTGTATTTTGCGGCTTCTTCTTCATTCACAATAACACCGCCATTCTCCAAATAATCTTTCAGAAATTGTTTAATGGTAGGAATAATATCCTGCCAGTCTTCGGTATCATTTGTTTTTGTTAGCGTAACAAAATTGCTGGCAATAAAAACACTTTTAATAAACGGAAAACTAAATAATTCTTTTGCCAACGGCGAAGGAGCCGAAGTAGTTTCATCCTGAAAATCGATACTCTTGCCGGGATACAATAATTTATTGGCAACAAATTTCATTGTTTCGGGGTTGGGTGTCATCTCGGTATAAATACTTACGATGGCGTTTCCTGTTTTAATCATAACATCACTTTTATATTCGCAACAAAAATAGAGAAATTAAAATAGTATTGGTTTAATCAAATCATAAACCGGTTTTCGCAAAACGATATTTTTAATCAATACTTTTGTTTTGTACCAAGCAGATGGATGGCTATTGGGCTGCGGTGGCGTCGCACTCTTCAACTTCAAAACTTAATTCAGCAAAAATAAAAATGAGTTCTGCAAAAACATACAAATGGTTTAAAATTGCCGAAAACATCAACGATTTTAAATGGCAACAAAACGATATGTGTATTACTGAAGCAGGCGGTAAAAAAATTTCGCTGGCAAAGTTTAAAGAACAAATTTTTGCCTTTGCGTATAAATGCCCGCATGCCGGTGGTATTTTGGCCGATGGTTGTTTAGATGCAGCCGGACGGGCAGTTTGCCCTTTACATCGCTATAAATTTGAATTATTGAACGGCAGAAACGTTTCGGGCGAAGGATATTATTTAAAAATTTATCCCCTAGAATGCAGGCCAGACGGCATTTTTATTGGATTTGAAGAAAAAGGATTATTTAATTGGCTTTAAAAATTTTTGCCAAAAACATTAAACCCCTATTTTTGCTGCCCCGAAAGGGCATGTATTCCCGAATAGCTCAGTTGGTTAGAGCATCCCGATAGTAAATCGGGAGTGGTCGCCGGTTAAAGTGAATACTAAATAAATTCCCGAATAGCTCAGTTGGTTAGAGCATCTGACTGTTAATCAGAGGGTCTCTGGTTCAAGTCCAGATTCGGGAGCAGCCATCAAAATAAAAAGCCGTTCTTACATTGCGTTTGAGCGGTTTTTTATTTTAAGAAATCTGGATTGTTTGAAAAATATAGTTTCGTTTTTTTAATTTCAATTGGTAAGTGATTTTATTTCACTTCGATAATCAGATTGGCAAAAAAATTTTTACTTCCTATTTCCTCTAAATACAGATTTATGGCTTCAGTTCTCGATAACCCAATATGGAATGCACTTTGCAGCGTTGACAGCGATAAAAATATCGGCTCCAACAATTTCGCTTTTCTTGATGCCGATGTGGCTCCGTTCATTGGTTGCAAAACTGGGACACGAACAGCCAAAAAAATTACTCAATAATTTACCGGTTAACCGTTTCTGGTTTTTATTAATTGCAGATGAAATAAATTTTATTGATAAATTGGAAATTGCTTTTACCATTCCGCTTTTTCAATTTGTTTGCACCGGTTTAAAAAACACAGCAACCAACAAAAAAGATTTTACCATTTTAAAATTAAATGCTTCGCATGTTGATGAGATACTGGCGCTTACCGCACTTACAAAACCCGGCCCTTTTTTAAAACGCACTATTGAGTTTGGCAACTATCACGGAATTTTTGAAACTAATAAATTGGTTGCCATGGGTGGCGAAAGATTGCATCTTGAAAGATATACCAAAATCAGCGCAATCTGCACCCATCCTGATTTTCGTGGGCATGGTTATAGTGCCGCAATCACACATCATCTTGCACAATCAGTTATTCAAAAAGGCCTGGTACTTTTTCTTCATGCAAGAGTAGATAATGTTAGCGCCATTGAAGTTTATAAAAAATCAGGTTTCGAAATCCGTTCAACTATTCAATTCTATATTATCCGAAGAAAATAAATTTTCATCTTCATTGCCGTCAATCAAATATTAATACTCAGGGCTTCTTATTTTCTTAATTTTAAGCAAAGAGATTTTTATGCAAACGATTAAAGTTGATGAGAGTCGCAGGGGCTTTCTAAAAAAATCTTCAGCTATTGCCGCTCTCTATTTAACACCGCCAATTTTTTTAAAAGCCATTTCATTCAACAAAATAATTCCACTGCCCATTGCCAAAGAAAAACTGCAATTGGAAATTAACGGCAAACCATACAATCTTGAAGTTGATGCAAGAACAAGTTTATTGGATTTGCTGCGCGAACAAATTGCATTAACGGG
>DATAMD010000326.1:0-2993 GCA_036260755.1 Chitinophagaceae bacterium
TTATGGTTAAGCGATAATAACCGGATGATTGAATTGGGCATGATAGATAGCACGATGCCCGCAAACCCTTCGCTGTCTTCAATTCCATCAACTTTATTTGATTCGTTTTTGGTGAAAGGAAGTTTTGGAAATACAATTTATCCAAAAATAATTTCTATCAATCAGCTTAGCGACAGCCTTCAAAGTATGCTGATACAAATTAAAGACAGTGTACAATTTGTTGCAACAGATACTGCTTTAACTTATGCCGATGTTTCGGCTTCTAAGAATTCTGTAAACCGCACCATCAGCGATTGCAACGGAAATAAAGCAGTGGTGTACACGAGTGGCTATGCAAATTTTGCAGGTGTAAAAACGCCAACCGGTAAAGGATTAATTACGGCAGTTTATTTTGTTTATAAAACAACGCCCGAATTAATTTTACGCGATACCAGCGATGCCCGTTTTTTTGCAACGCGCTGTAATGCAAGTGTGGTAAGCATTTCAACGATACGGTCGTTTTATGCAGGAGTAGATGTTTTACTTGGTCCGATGGCAATTAAAGGCATTGTAATTTCTAATTCAACAAATATTGCAGCCGGAAATATGATTGTTCAGGATGGGAACAGCGGCATTGATTTATATTTTGGAAGCAGCACTTCCACTTCAAAATTTAATGTTGGAGATTCTGTTGTGATTGATATTACCGGAGGCACATTAACCAATTATAAAGGCATGCTCGAAATTAATTTGCCTGCAACTGCTTTGCCAACAAATGCAATCGCAACAGGAAAAAATATTATTCCGAATGTGGTTACGATTGCACAATTAATTAATAATATTTCAACGCTCGAAAATACTTTGGTGCAAATAAATAATGCAAGTGCAACATCGGTCTTGGGTACAACATTTAGCGGCAATAAAACATTGGCAGATGCATCGGGCAGCACAACTTTATATACTTCGTTTACTGCAAATTTTGCAGGAAATACTTTGCCGATAACTTGTAACAACTGGATTGGTTATGCAAATTTGTATAACACAGTGCAATTTCAGATCAGGAATATAAATGATATTATTTCGGGCACGGGTTGTGTTACCAACAAAAATTTTACGGCAACGTATAATTTTGCGGGTGTTACCACAACATCGGGAACAACAGATCCCACAACGGTTTCAACAGCATCGGGTGTTGTGTTCAGCTCATTTGCAGCAGCTGGCGTAGGATTAAATTCTTCGGCAGCAGGCAGGTTTTCTTTTTCGGGATGGCCATTGGGTGCAACAAACGGATCGAATAATTTTACAGGAAATTTATCGTCAACACAGTATTACGAAATAACTATTACACCGGCATCGGGCTATCAATTAGATATTACTTCTCTTACTTTTATTTTGCAACGTTCGGCAACCGGAGTTAGGCAATGGGCCGTACGATCGGGCGTTGATAATTTTGCAAACAATCTTGCGGCTTCGATTAATCCGGCAAATAATTTATTGATGGCAAATACAAATAATATATTTCAGATCGCAGACCGTGCCACCACAACTGCGCAAACGGGCTGCAGCATTGCGTTTGGAGCCGATCATAAAAACTTAACTACTCCTGTTAAGTTGCGGTTTTACGGATTTAATTCCGAAACAAATGCCGGGACTTTTAGTTTAAATAGTGTAACGGTTAACGGCAATACACATTAAAAAATTAAGCAGGACGATATTTTTTTAAGACAAGTTGGTTAAAAATATTTGTCATCATGTCAGACCACAATGCCTTGGTATTGTGTTTGATATGATGCCACAGTTGTTGCAGTACAAGTGTGCGACGCAACCACAGTGTCATTTTTAATCAAAAGCTTGTAACAAAAAATTTCGACTATGCAAAAAGGACAGATTCGTGTTCATACCGAAAACATTTTCCCGATTATTAAAAAATTCCTGTACAGCGATCACGAAATTTTTCTTCGTGAATTAGTAAGTAATGCGGTTGATGCATCACAAAAAATAAAAACTTTAACCGGTATTGGCGAAGCAAAAGGCGATATTGGCGATTTAAGAATTGATGTGATATTGGATGCCAAAGAAAAAACATTGACCATTTCGGATAAGGGCGTTGGGATGACAAAAGAAGAGGTTGATAAATATTTGAATCAGGTTGCATTTAGCGGTGCCGAAGAATTTTTAGAAAAATATAAAGATGCCAATATCATCGGGCATTTTGGTTTGGGTTTTTACAGCTCGTTTATGGTGAGTGAAAAAGTTGAAGTATTAACACAAAGCTACAATGCAGATGCCGCAACGGTTTACTGGAGTTGCGACGGCAGCCCCGAGTTTGAATTATACGAAGTAGAGAGAAAAGAAAGAGGCACAAAAATAATTTTAAACATTAATGAAGAAAGCAAGGAATTTTTAGAAGCACATCGCATAAAAAGTATTTTAGACAAATTCTGTAAATTTTTACCTATTCCTATCTTCTTCACGGATGTTGCCGAAGAAAAGAAAAAAGAGGAAGAAGAAAAATCGATCAATAATACCAATCCTATCTGGGTTAAAAAGCCGAGTGATTTAACCAAAGAAGATTACGAAAAATTTTACAGGGAATTATATCCTTTTGGTGAAACGCCTTTATTCTGGATACATTTAAATGTAGATTATCCGTTTAACTTAACAGGTATTTTATATTTTCCGAAAATCAAGCAGAGCTACGAAATTCAGAAAGATAAAATTCAGTTGTACAGCAATCAGGTTTTTGTAACGGATGAAGTGAAAGAAATTGTTCCCGAATTTTTAATGTTGCTGCATGGTGTGATTGATAGTCCTGATATTCCGTTAAACGTTAGCAGAAGTTATTTGCAGGGCGATCCGAATGTGAAAAAAATAAATAATCACATCACTAAAAAAGTTGCCGATAAATTAGAAGAGATTTTTAAAAACGCAAGAGCCGAGTACGAACAAAAATGGGAAAGCCTTGGTTTATTTGTGAAGTATGGCATGATGACCGATGAGAAATTTTTGGAAAA
>DATAMD010000332.1:0-2281 GCA_036260755.1 Chitinophagaceae bacterium
TATTAAAGTAGATGATATTGCCCGTGAGTACCGTGATGCAGAGATCGAAGGTTATCAGAAAGCAATTCAAAATTGCGGCAGGCCAATTGTATTAAGTATTTCTCCCGGCGAAACATCTGTTGCAAAATCAGATCATGTAAAAAAGTTCACCAACATGTGGCGCATGGCTGATGATTTTTGGGATGAATGGAAACAATTATTAAAAATGTTTGAGTACGCAAAACAGTGGGAAGGAACAGGTGATGATGGCCATTGGCCTGATTGCGATATGATTCAGATCGGGAAATTATCAAAACGCGGTCCGGTAGGTGATGAAAGATATAGCCGTTTTAATGAAAATGAATTATACACGCATTTTAGTTTTTGGAGCATCTACCGTTCGCCGTTAATACTTGGCGGCAATCTGCCCGAGAACAGAGAGATAGAAAATAAATTATTTACCAACGATGAAGTGATTGCAGTAAATCAAAATGGAAGGCATCCGAAACAATTTTTTAAAGATGATAAAAGTATGATTTGGGTATCGCAAGTTGCAGATAGTAAAGATGTTTATGCAGGTATGTTTAATATATCCGACACGGTGCAAAATGTAAAATTAGATATTGCTGCACTTGGATATAAAGGAGAAATAATGCTGAGAGACTTGTGGAAGAAAGAAGATATCGGAAAATATAAAAAATATTTTAATCAAAATATTCCGCCTCACGGTTGTTTGCTGTTGCGTGTAACTGCAAAAAATTAATGACGCAGAATATTAATAAATAACGATTGTAAAAACGTAAAAAATTTCGGTATAAAAAATAAAATTTTTATATCTGTAAAACTCAAATTAATACTTGCAATATGAAAATTACTTCACTTATTTCTATTTGTGCGTTGCTGCTTTTTGTATCGTGTAATATAAATCAGCCGGCAAATCATAAACCCGGAATCGAGATAAAAACTTTCGGAAGGATTGCTGATCAAGAAATAATTCATTACACCATAACAAATGCTTCGGGTATGAAAGTGAGCCTTATAAATTATGGAGGAACGCTTACAGAAATTATTACAAAAGATAAAAACGGTAAAGAAGGAAATGTTATTCTTCGATATGATTCGTTAGAAGGGTATCTTCAAAAAACAAATCCATTCTTTGGTGCTTTGGTTGGAAGATATGCCAACAGGATAGCTAAAGCAACATTTACTTTAAATAATACTGTATATAATTTGGCAGCAAACGATCATGGTAATACATTGCATGGCGGATTAAAAGGATTTGATAAAGTTATATGGCAGGCCGAATCTTTAAAAGGCGACAGCAGTATTAAATTAACTTATATAAGTAAAGATGGCGAAGAAGGTTTCCCCGGCACATTAACTGCTGTTGTGGTTTATACTTTAAGATCTGATAATGCATTGCAGATCGACTATACTGCAACAACCGATAAACCCACTCCGGTTAACTTAACCAATCACGCATATTTTAATTTATCTGCAGGAACTGATTCAACAATTCTTCATCATCAATTGCAATTGAATGCAGCAAGATATACGCCGGTTGATAATAAATTAATTCCCATCGGGAAAATCGATTCAGTAAAAAATACTGCTATGGATTTTTCGGTTCCTAAAGAAGTAGGAAGAGATATTGATTCGGTAGAGGGTGGTTACGACCATAACTGGATATTGAATAAAACCGGTAACGAACTTTCTCTTGCTGCAACAGTATATCATTCGGCAAGCGGTAGATTATTAGAAATGTTTACAACAGAACCCGGTGTTCAATTTTATTCCGGAAATTTTTTAGACGGAACATTAACTGCCGGTAAAGGCACAAGAAAATATGTTAAACACGGAGCATTATGTTTGGAAGCGCAGCATTATCCTGATAGCCCCAACCAGCCTGCATTTCCCAATACTATTTTAAAGCCGGGAGAAACATACAGGCAAACAACAGTGTATAAATTTTCAATTAAATAATATTCATTAACAACAATTAATATTTTATGTTAGATCTTAAAAAATTAGAAGTATGGTTTGTTACAGGAAGCCAGGATTTATATGGTGAAGAAACTTTGAAAAAAGTTGCAGAACATTCAAAAGTAATTGCAGCATCGTTAAATGATTCTCCCCAAATACCTGTTCGTGTTGTATTTAAACCAACAGTAAAATCACCCGAAGAAATTTTTGCTGTATGCCAGGATGCCAATGCTGCAAAGGATTGTATCGGCATCATTGCATGGATGCATACTTTTTCTCCTGCAAAAATGTGGATCGGCGGATTAAAAATATTACAAAA
>DATAMD010000101.1:0-1531 GCA_036260755.1 Chitinophagaceae bacterium
AATTTCTTTATAAATATTTGCAGGCACGGCAGGGCAACCAAAACTTCTTCCGATGTAACCTCGTTCTTCGATAATTGTTTCGTCAACATAAGCAGCGCTGTGCATTACAATACCGCGTCGCATGGCATTATCATTAATTCCTTTTTCTTCTCCTTCCAAACGCAGCGAATAACCGCGATGGCCAAAATAAGTTTCGCCGGTAACATAAAATCCAAGGCTGCTTTTTTTGCTTTCAATCTTATTAGAAAAAACGGTAGGCAATTTTTGTCCCGATTTTTTTCCGTGTGCAACAAAAGTGTTGAATAATAATTCGCCGTTTTGCAAATCAATTACAAACAATCTTTTTTTATCGGACGGCAGACTAAAATCGATGATCGAAATAATATTTTCGTTTTTAATTTTTCCGGACGACAATAAATACGAATAACCGTTTATTGCTTTATTAAATGCGGCACGCGATAATCCAAGTTCATTTAATTGAAGGCTGTCGTAAATAATTAGTTTACTGTTGCTGCTGTTTGCATTGCCGGTTGCAGTTATAAAAACAATACTTTTTTCTTTGTTCGGCGCAGCCAATAAAATGCTTGCACACAAAAAAACAAGTGTAAAAGAAAATAAGATGACTGCTGATTTTTTATTCATTTTATCAATGCAAAAAGATTTGCAAAGGAGCAAAAAAACATTCAAACAATAAAATGAATTGCCCATAGTTAACAATTTGATTAGGAATTAATTTGCAAAGGCTTTGACAGCAAGCGTTTACAAAAAGATTCTTTTAATAATAATAAACCGGATTTATTGCCAAACGATTTTATTTGTTGTGAAGAATAAAATATATTCACATCATATAATTAATGCCATCATGAAAAAATTTAAAATTTTTTTGAAGATATTTTTTGCAATTGTAATTGTTGCGGTAATTGCAATTACAGTTTTTATCAATCATTTAAAACCCGATTACAGCGGAGAGATCAAATTAAAAAATATAGAAAATGAAACCACCGTTTATTTTGACGATTACGGAGTGCCGCATATTTATGCGCAAAATAAAAAAGATGCAATGATTGCACTGGGTTATGTGCATGCACAGGACAGGCTTTGGCAAATGGAATTAATGAGAAGGATTGCGCCGGGAAGATTATCGGAACTGTTTGGAAATATTGCTTTGAAGAATGATAAATTTTTTACCGGACTTGGTATTGAAGAAGCTTCTGCAAAAGCAATTAATAATTTAGATAAGAATAGCGAAGTGTATAAATTATCGATGGCTTATTTGGATGGCATCAATCAATTCATCGAAAAAGGGCCAACACCAATTGAGTTTTTATTGCTTGGAGTGAAGAAAGAAAAATTTGAACTGAAAGATATTTACAATGTTTTTGGGTACATGAGTTTTAGTTTTGCGATGGGACAAAAAACTGATCCTTTATTATCGGAACTGCGCGATAAGTTAGGCGATAATTATGTTAAAGACTTAGGCATTGTTCCCGATCCAACAAAAACATTAATTAAAAATGCAAAAGAAACGGCG
>DATAMD010000017.1:0-4048 GCA_036260755.1 Chitinophagaceae bacterium
AATTATTCTTATTCTGGCATTTTTAAAAATGGCCACGCTGCATAATGTATTGTTGGTAAATTTTCTTACAAACTGTTTAACAAGTTTGTTTGCCATATTTTTCGGATACGCAAAAATTAAAACATTTTTCAGCCGTACAAAAGAGAGCATTAAAGAGATTGCAAACTTTGGCAAGTACAGTTTAGGCAGTAATATCAGTTCTAATTTATTAAGCAGCATCAACATTTTTGTTATAACGTTTATGTTGGGACCTGCCGTGTTAGCCATATACAATCTTCCTTTGCGATTAATGGAAATTGTTGAAATACCGTTGCGCAGTTTTGTTGGTACAGGCATGTCGGCGATGGCTACAGCATACAACACAAATAATATGTACCATCTTACTTTCGTTTCAAAAAAGTATGCCGGTATGTTAACCATTGCATTCATTCCAATTATTCTTGTTGCATTTCTTTCGGCAGATATAGCAGTTGGATTATTAGGCGGAGGAAAATATGCAGGTACCGAAGCAGCAAACATATTCAGGCTGATGATGTTTTGTTCTATTTTGTATCCGATCGACAGATTTAACGGCGTTACGCTGGATATTTTGCAACAGCAAAAAGCCAATTTTTATAAAGTGTTAGTGATGATTGCCGCTAATATCCCAATTGCATTTACAGGCATTTTTATATTTCGCAATATTTGGGGCGTAGCTATTGCGGTTCCATTTACTTTATTGGCAGGAATAATTTTTGGATATTATCATTTACGCAAACACATGCAATACAGCTTTGGAGAAATAATAAAAACTGGTTATATTGAAATGAAATTGTTAATTCAAAAAACGCTATCCAAAAATAAAATTGCGGAGAATTGAGAATTGCACATTTGATATTGGCACATTCAGAACCCGATCAATTGAACAGATTGATAAAAAGATTATGGCACGATGATGCCGATTTTTATATTCATCTCGATTTAAAAACTTCTATTACCGATTTTTTATTTCTTGGCAATAACGAACATGTTTTCTTCATTAAAAAAAGAGAGAAGGTTTATTGGGGCGCTTACAGCATTGTGCAGGCTACGGTTAATGGTTTTGAAGAAATAATTAAATCGGGGAAACACTACGATTTTATTAATTTATTAAGCGGACAGGATTATCCGTTAAAGACCGCGAACGAAATTCATGATTTCCTAAAAGCCAATACAGGAAAGGCTTTTATGCATACGCTATCTATAAAAAATGAATGGATTGAAGCAATACCAAGGGTAACCAAATATCATTTAACCAATTATTCTTTCAGAGGAAAATTTGCAATTGAAAGGATGCTAAATATTTGTTTACCCGACAGAAAAATGCCCAACGGATTAATTGCCGTTGGAAGATCGCAATGGTTTACAATTTCTTTCAATCATGTAAAATATATTGTGGACTATTTGCATCAAAATAAGAAAGTAAAACGTTTTTTTACTTTTACATGGGGCAGCGATGAAATTGTTTTTCAAACAATTTTGTATAATTCAATATTCAGAGAGGATATGGTGAATGATAATTTGCGTTACATAGATTGGTCCGAAGGGAAGGCTAACCCAAAAACTTTTACCATTAAAGATGCCGATACATTATTGCATTGCGGAAAATTATTTGCAAGAAAATTTAATTCAAAAGTGGACAGTGCAATATTAAATTTTTTAGATAACGCTATCGAAAATAATAAAGGATAAAAAACTGGACTTCGTTTTTTTATTCGGGTATCAAAGTTTCGTTGGCCCGATAAAACTCAATGTTTTCAATATCCGCAGCGTAAGCAATGCTTGCTGTATAATTGTCTTCTAATTTAAAACTGCTTAATTGCCAATTGCTTTTTATATCCACCTCATTATTTTCGGGCATTGAATGATCTCCATCCAACACAGGTATATTTATTATGTAGTTGCCAATGCCATTAGCAGTGGCTTTCAGCAATGATTCTTTTCTTGTAAAAAATTTATAGAAATATATTGCAGCATCTGCCGAAATGTTTATTGCATTTGTTTCTTTTGGAGAAAACAAAACCGGCAACATATCTCTATAATTAAATGTTCTGTCAATTTTTTCTGCATCAATACCTATTTCGCTATTGGCAAAAGCAATCAATACACAATCATCCGAGTGTGAAATATTAAAATATACATCAACCGTTTTTTCATTTTGTAAAACAAATGGTTTTTTGTTCTTCCCCTTACCAAATGCAATGGTGGCAGCATTTTGATGCAAATATTCCGACAGTAACAACCGCAATATGCCCCATCTTATTATATAAGAATTTTTATCTTTTTCGAAGTTGAAATGATTTGCATTTTCAATTTCATCGGGCGAAAGCAGAGAAACAAAATGATGAATTGCTGGTACAAAATTACTGATGCGTATTTGCCAAACTGATGCGCATTGCAGGTTATTAAATAAACAAGTATCTGCATTTTTCCAAACAACTTTATCAATGTTATTGCACGAGATAGTAAACATTATTTTTGCGCTTTTAGCAATGCAGTCTCTATTTCTTTTGCTAATATTTTGCAATTGGGTTCAGTAAACATGGTTACATGGTCGCCGGGAATATGATAAACATCCAAACCATTCATTGCATATTTTTGCCATCCCAAAAAATCAAAATCATCAACAAAATAAGGCCGTTCGATTGCCTTGAACAACACAATTTTTTCGGTGCATTTTTCGAGCCGGTAATTGTATAATGCTTTGTGATGAATAGCATTTATTTTATCCATCAAATGATAATAAGGTTCGGTACCGGGAGCAACTGCTGTAGTATGCAAATGAAAAAATTCCCTGAACCTTCTTCTAAGACTAACAAACTGATAATTTATTACATGTTTTGGATTTGCAATAAACGATTTTGCGATCCATAAAAATTTAGGGAACTGTCGCAATATTTTTTTAGTGATTCGTTTGCCAAAACTTAAATCATTCTCTGCATTAAATACATCGGTATCAAATAATCCCAACATCAATATGGGTTTGCCCGATTGTTTTAATTGTTTTATCATTTCAAAGGCAACATAACCACCAAACGAGTGGCCTGCAATGGCGTAAGGGCCGGTTGGATTTTGTTGAATGATGGCTTCGATATAATGTTGCGAAATTGCTTCGATGGTATCAAAAATTTCCGACTTGCCATCAATTGCTTTTGGCTGCAAACCGTACACAGGCTGATCGGGATGGATATGCCGTGCCAAGCCGCTAAAGTTTAACACATTCAAACTATCGCCATGAATTAAATATACCGGCGGCCGGCTACCGCTTGGCTTAATAGCAATTAATGATGAAGCTTCTTCGGGGGTTTCATAATTATTAATAAACATTGCCAATTTTTCAATGCTGTAATGATCAAAAACAGAAACAAGCGGTAATTGAATTTCTTTTTCTTTTTCTATTCTGATCATCATTTGAATGGCAATTAAAGAATTGCCGCCTAAATCGAAAAAATTAGCGTTGGTACTGATATTTTTTATTTGCAGAATTTCTTCCCACAATAATTTTAAATAATCTTCCAATGGATTGGCAGGCGATTTAAAAATATTTTTATTTACCGACGATGATTTTTGGGGTGCCGGTAACAACAGTTTATCTATTTTACCACTAACGGTTAATGGAAATTCTTTCATAATCACAACAAGGTCGGGTACCATGTATCCCGGCAGTTGTTCGGCAACATGTTTTTTTATATCTGCTTCTTTAATGCTTTCATCCGAAAGTATTACATACGCAACGATTTTTCTTTGACCGGGAACATCTTCTCTTACAATTACTTTTGCCTGACTTAGGCCATTTATATTACAAATAACCACTTCAATTTCGCCTAACTCTACTCTATAACCGCCTCTTATTTTTACCTGTTCATCACGCCGGCCATGAAATTGAAAACTATCATCTTCATTTAAAGAAGCTAAGTCGCCAGTTCTGTAAACTCTAATTTCGCCTAACTCAGGATGTTGCCATTGTATAAAACGTTCGGCTGTTTGTTCAGGCTTATTTAAATAATATAATGCAACACAATCGCCATAA
>DATAMD010000019.1:0-9461 GCA_036260755.1 Chitinophagaceae bacterium
ATATGGCGACCTGAGTTGGCGTGTAATGGAAACATTGCGCATATTGGTTGGTAAAAAAAATGTAGAAGTATATTCTGTTGATGAATGTTTTTTAGACCTGCATCATGTTCCTTCCAACGAATTAATTAACGCATCAAAAGAAATGAAAAACATTGTTGAACAATGGACGGGAATTAAAGTTTCCATCGGCGTAGCGCCAACAAAAGTGTTAAGCAAAGTTGCCAATCGTTTATCGAAAAAAAATAAAATAGAAACTAATTGTGTAATGGTGCTGGATGATGAAGAAAAAATAAACAATGCATTGCAACGCACCGCCGTTGATGATATTTGGGGAGTTGGTTTTCAATTCGCAACTAAATTGCATCAATTAAGAATCAATACGGCGTTGGATTTGAAACAAATGAGTACGGCATGGGCGAATCGCCATCTTGGCGGCATTGTGGGTGTTCGTTTAATAAAAGAATTAAACGGCGAGCCTGCCATTGAAATGGAAGATGAACTCATCAACAAAAAAATGATTGCTACCACAAGAATGTTTGGTCAGCCGGTTAAAAATATTAACGACATCAAAGAAGCCGTTGCAACTTACACATCGCGTGCCGCCGAAAAATTGCGCCGGCAAAACAGTGCGGCAAAAACAATCAGCGTATTCATCGTTCCAAAACAAGAATCGCATACCACACATTTTCGTCACGGCCCATCGGTTGGCACTTATATTCATTTGCCCGTTGCCACTTCCATCACCAACGAATTAATTAAACCCGCCGTGCAATTGGTTGATCGTTTATTTGAAGAAGGGAATATTTATAAAAAAGCCGGCGTGATGTTAAGCAACATTGTTCCCGATACTTCCATCCAGGGAAATTTATTTTTACCCGAAACAAAAAATAATCAGCGATTGTTGATGAACATGATCGACAATGTAAATTTCAGCATGCGTGATGATGTATTGAAATTTGCAGCAAGCGGCACCACAAGAGATTGGAAAATGCGGCAGGAACTTCGTTCGAAAAGATATACCACGCGATGGAACGAATTATTCGAAATAAAATAAAATATTTTTTTGTTACCGGCTTTTGTATTTCAATGAAACTGCGGTTGCGTCGCACACTTCAACGCCAATAAATATTATCGGCAAATTATTTTTTTATTTCTACCGGATATTTTTTAAATAATTTTTTCATTCCGTTCTCGGCTAATTTTTGCAGCGACGATCTATTGTTTGGCACAATGCCTTCAACCGATCCTTTCCACACAATACTATTCTGCGCAGCGTCAACAATATCTAAGGTTACAGCGCCTTCCTTAAAAAATCCGGCAATAATTTTGTCGCTTTTCAAACTATAATTTTGCTGGCCGGTATATTTTGTAGCATCGGTACGAAAATCTGTTTGTTGCCTCACAACAATTCCAATATTAATCAGCAGATCAGGATTAGTGTTTGTTTGCAAATACCCGCGTTTATTCATTTCGCCGATAATGGCATGCTTTAAAATATTGGTTCGGCCTGTAAAATTTTTGGTAGTGGTATCGCCCGATGCTTTCAATTCATAAAAATTAAAAGTCTTGTATTTATTAAAATCAATCGTATCGGTTGTTTTGGTGTAAACGATTTTCATCGGCGAGCAGGATGCAAGCAACAACAACAGATAAACAAAGTTTTTCATAACGAACATTTATATTGTTCCGGAAAGTGCAGGTAAAATAAAAACGAACTTGTACAAAGTTACGCAGCAAGCTTCTTTAAAAAGAAATAAATGGCAGTTTAATTGAATAATAAACTAAACGGCAATCATTATTTTCACCAATGGTTTAATTTTTAATTATCCGTAACCAAACAAAAACTTAAACTTTGTTTTTAACTATCAATTGTTAGCATTTCCTTAAATCTGGCATAGTTTTGCGGATAATATATTTGTCGTTAAACTCTTAACCAACATACACATCTATTAATCGTACAATTTATGGTTATGAAAACTTTACAAATTATTTTATCATTCATTTTTACCACTTCACTGTTTGCCAATAAAATTGATGCACAGGAAGATTGGCCCAAAGTAATTTCGGCAAGCGATGGTTCTGTAATTAAAATTTATCATCCGCAGCCTGAATCTTTCAGCGGTGATGTTTTAAAATTACGTTCTGCCATTTCTGTAACCGAACAGGGAAAATCAGATCCTGTATTTGGAACTTTCTGGTCTATAAATACTGTTGAAACCGATCGCGATAACCGCAGCATCAGTATCTTGTCTGTTCAGGTTCCCAATTTAAAATTCGGATCGGATATGAATGATGACCGTATAACTTTTTTACGGTCTGCTTTGGAAACCGAAATTCCAGGTTTGCATATTATTTTACCGATGGACGAATTGGAAAGTATGTTGCAATCTAACACCGAAGAAAAAAAATTATCGAGAAACTTAAATACCACGCCGCCTAAAATTATATCAACCAACAAACCTTCAACTCTGGTTTTAATTGACGGTATGCCTAAATTAAAATACAATAACGATTGGGGTGTAGATGTTGTTGTGAATTCTCCATTCACCATCGTTAAAAATAATAATGGTACATTTTATTTATATGGCGGCAAACATTGGTATAGTGCAGCTTCTGCAACCGGGCCTTACACTTATGTAAATGATGTTCCGGCAAACATGAATAAAATTCAAACAGCTGTAGATAATGCAAATAACAGCGACCCCGGTTTTTCGAAAAATGATGCATCAACAAATACAAATGCTGTTACAGATATTATTGTAAGCACCGAACCTGCAGAATTGGTTCAAACAAACGGTGAAGCAAATTTATCGCCGATAGAAGGAACAAATTTGTTGTATGTAACCAATACCGAGAATGATATTTTTATCGATCAATCATCTCAACAATATTATGTTTTGTTATCGGGACGTTGGTATAAATCATCCAATTTAAACGGGCCATGGCAATATACTGCATCAAATAATTTACCTGCCGATTTTGCAAAAATCCCTGAAGGTTCTCCAAAAGATAATGTGCTGGCAAGTGTTGCCGGAACGCAGGCTGCAAAAGAAGCGATCATGGATGCGCAGATTCCGCAAACAGCAAAAGTAGATCGTAATAAAGCTGCTGCAACAGTTACTTATGATGGTAATCCTCGATTCGAAAATATACAAGGCACCAACATGCAGTATGGTGTTAATACACAAAGCTCTGTTATCAGGTACAGAGATAAATATTATGCTGTAGAAAATGGTGTTTGGTTCGAATCGTATAATCCAACGGGGCCATGGGTTGTAGCAACAGAAAGGCCTGAAGAAGTTGATATCATTCCGCCATCAAGTCCGGTGTATAATGTAAAATATGTTTATATCTACGATGTAACACCTAACTGGGTTTATATGGGTTATACCCCCGGATATTTAAACACCTATATTTACGGACCAACAGTTGTTTACGGAACAGGATTTTATTATTCGTCTTGGTATGGTAATTATTATTATCCCCGTCCGTGCACCTGGGGTTTCAGAATGCATTATAATCCGTGGGTAGGATGGAGTATGGGTTTTGGTTATAATTATGGCTGGTTCAACTTTGGGTTTGGAACAAATTTATGGCCGGGATGGGGCGGTGGATGGTGGGGGCCTTATGCATATCATCCGCCATACAGATGGTATGGAGGAGGTGACAGACGTTTTGGCTATTATGGTAACAGAGGATTTGCAATGGGAAACACTGTTCGCAATAATATCCGCATCAATAATTATTCAACAAATATTTATACACGACGAACCGATGTAATTACAAGAAATAATATCATCATCAACAACAGAAACAACACTGTTATTAATAATAATATTAACCGGCCCGGTAATTCAGCGGCTGTAATGCCGCGGATGCAAAATGGATCTGCAACAACAAATCAAATTCGCAATCAGGGATCGATAATAACTACCGACAGGCAAGGCAATGTTTTTCAAAGAAATCCGAATGGTGTAATTCAACAACGTCAGGGTTCAGCATGGCAGCCGGTAAATAATAATAATGGCGTAATACAAAATTTAAATCAGCAACAGCAACAACACGATCGGGGCCAAATGCGGTTTCAAAACTTTCAGATGCAAAGAGGCACTCCGTCAACACAACAAATAATCAGGCCAAATAGCGGCGGATACAGATCCAGCGGTAATAACAGTGGTGGAAACCGCGATGGCAGAAGACATTAATTAAAATATTCTTTTAAAATAAAAGCCCGTTAATTTTTTAACGGGCTTTTATTTTTTGAATGAAACATAAATAAATATTTTTATTTTATTTCATAAGTTCTGATGGCTTTAAACTTAAATATTCCCTGTTCCGAAATCATTTTATATTGAACAACCCGTTTACCGCCTGTTGGTTTATCGGCAGCATCATCGGGTTTATATATCGGGAAAGTTCTGAAAACAGTTCCTTCCATTAATGAAAATTTATCGTGGCCTTTGTATCCGTCTCTCAACTTTGCATCATCGAGAATATCCGGAAAATAAATGGGTGCATACGATTTATTTTCAACCGAGGTAAGCGCATAAATATTTACATGCTCAATCGGATTTTCGCCTCCTCCTTCCGAAAAAATAATCAAGTCGGGAAAACCATCATTATTAAAATCATCAATTTGTACACTTTTTATTCTGCCTTTAATATAAAATTCCATTTGCCTGGCTTCACTTTCAAAACCAACCGGCTTAATGGTGATAAGGTTTTTATCGGCATTTTTATTATTGCAGATAATTACATATCCGGCTTTACCCACTTTTACAGTGGTATCAGTTTTTCTGAACTGGCTTTGTACATTATTAAAACTGATTATGGCAATCAGAAACATTAGAATTTTATAATTCATTTTTAAAAAGTATGATGAAGGGTTGAAATTACAGATTTATCTCTTTTGCAAAT
Source organism: Chitinophagaceae bacterium (assembly GCA_036260755.1). Lineage (GTDB taxonomy): Bacteria > Bacteroidota > Bacteroidia > Chitinophagales > Chitinophagaceae > CAIQDX01. The sequence continues at coordinate 4,918 of DATAMD010000019.1, forward strand.
GAATGTATTTTTTTTGATAAAGATTTTTTGCCGAATAGTATTGTGCAAGTACAAGAGTGCAACGCAAGCGAAGTTTGATATAGTTACACTTGCCCGCTAACAAATAAAATATATCTTTAAAAACAAGAAAATTTTTTTCATGGCCGCTTTCAAACGCACTCTTTCTTTAGGTACAACTATTGCCATTGTGGTGGGCGGCGTAATTGGATCGGGTATTTTTATGAAGCCTGCATTAATGGCTTCGCAATTAGGTTCGCCACTGTTGTTATTAAGTGTTTGGGTGGTGGCAGGATGCATTACTTTGTTTGGTGCATTAAGCAATGCAGAAGTGGCAGCCATGTTTCCTGAAACAGGCGGGCAATATATTTTCTTTAAAAAAATGTACGGCGATGCATTTGCATTTTTATACGGATGGGCCGCATTTGCCGTTTTTAATACCGGCGGCAATGCATCGATTGCTTACGTTTGCTCGCAATACACCAATTATTTTATTGCATTACCAAGATTTTCTGTTGCCACAGAACATGCATGGTTACTGCATATCCCGGGTGTAGGCAATATTTTCCCGTTAGAAAACTTTGGCGTAAAACTACTCACCATTTTTATTATTCTGATATTAAGCGGCATAAATTATTACAGCGTTCATTACGGTGGAACATTGCAGCGCATACTTACTTTTTTAAAAGCAGTTGCAATTATTTTATTGATCGGCGGCATTTTATTTTCGGGAAAAGGTTCATCACATAACATCATCACATCAATGCCAAACATGCCGCATGGTATGGCATTAATAAGCGCCTACATGGCCGCCATTGCAGGCGCCTTCTGGGCTTACGATGGCTGGAACAATATAACTTTTGTTGCCGGCGAAATAAAAAATCCGCAACAAAATATTCCGAAGAGTTTATTCTTCGGGTTATTTTTTTGCATCATCATCTATGCATTAATTAATCTGGCTTATGTATATGTTTTGCCGGTTAATAAATTATCTGTTTCATCTTTTGTTGCATCGGATGCAGCAACAGTAACATGGGGCGTTATTGGCGGAAGCATTATTGCATTGATGGTTATCCTTTCAACTTTGGGAACAACCAATGCAAATGTGTTGGCAACGGCACGTGTAACTTATTCTATGGGCGAAGACAATAAATGGTTTGCATGGGCCGGAAAAAAACAAAATAAATTTGATACACCGGGCAACGCATTATTGCTGAATGCCGCATGGGCCGTGCTTTTGATACTTAGCGGATCGTTCGATATGCTTACCGATATGCTTATTTTTGTAAGCTGGTTTTTTTACGGCATGAGTGCATTGGGCGTTTTTATTCTGCGCAAAAAAATGAAGGATGTACAACGTGTTTATAAAGTTTGGGGTTATCCTGTTGTGCCATTATTATTTGTAAGTTTTGTTTTATTTTTTTTGTGTTCAACTTTATATACCGATATTAATAATTACAGAAACGGTACCACACCAATCATAAATTCTTTGCTGGGAATTTTAATTACCTGCATCGGTATTCCTGTTTATTATTTTTCGAAAAAGAAAAAATAATTATTGAACCGGCGCAGGTATTTTATGGCATAAAACAGATTGCATCCATTTCTCTTCTCCAATTGGAGAAGATGCCTGAAAGGCAGATGAGGCTTGCGTCGCACACTTGTACTTTCTGTTCAATGTTCAACAGATCATCCCAAAATTTTCTGTATTATCTTGCGGCAATAAATAAAAAAATGGAAAATTTATTTGAATCAATAATAAAAGAAAAAGGAATTGTTGTTCTCGATGGTGCAATGGCAACCGAATTAGAATCGCGTGGTGCAGATTTAAATCACACATTATGGTCGGCCAAATTATTAAAGGAAGATCCGCAACTGATTCAACAGGTTCATTACGATTATTTATTAGCCGGTGCCGATGTAATTACAACTGCAAGTTATCAAGCAAGTTTTAATGGATTTGCAAAGCATGGTTATTCAAAACAGCAAGCCATAGAACTCATGCAATTAAGTGTGGCATTGGCTTTTAAGGCAAGAGAAGAAGCAATGAAAATTTTATCAGGGAAATTAAAACCATTGATTGCTGCATCTGTTGGGCCTTATGGAGCATCATTAGCCGATGGTTCGGAGTATCGTGGCAATTATGGAATTAGTATTGAAGAATTAAAATCATTTCATCGCGAAAGATTAAAAATATTAATTGAAACCGGCGCCGATATTATTGCCTGCGAAACCATTCCGCGTATCGATGAAGCCATCGCTTTAAAAGAATTATTATCAGAATTTCCAAAAGTGCAGGCATGGATAAGTTTCAGTTGTAAAGATGAATTGCATATTTGCAGCGGCGAAAAATTTGAAGATGCAATTCAATCATTAAATCAATCAAAACAAATTATTGCTGTTGGTGTTAATTGCACGGCACCGCAATACATAGAATCGTTAATAAAAATTGCAGCAATAAAAACCAATAAATTTATTTTAGTGTATCCAAATAAAGGCGAAGCATGGGATGCAAAAAATAAATGCTGGTTACCAACATCACAACATCATCAGCATTTTATCGATGATGCAAAAACATGGTATGCAGCAGGAGCAAAAATTATTGGCGGATGTTGCCGAACAACACCAGAAGATATTAAACAATTGCAAGGTTTAGTAAAATAAAAATGCCGAAACAATTGTTTCAGCATTTTAATAAAACAAACAAATTAATTACAACAATTTAGCTTCCGAAGTAATTGTTGTTTTTAATGATTTTGAGATCGGGCAATTTTCTTCGGCATCTTTAACGGCTGCATCAAATTGTTCTTTGCTTATGCCGGGAACTTTTCCTTCCACAATTAAATGCGATAAAGTAATAACGCCATCACCCAAAGTAATTTCGCATTTTGTTTTTAATGTGTCGGGAGTAAATCCCAACGCACCTAAAACAAAACTTAATTTCATTGTAAAACATCCTGCATGTGCTGCTGCAACTAATTCTTCGGGGTTTGTTCCAACGCCTTGTTCAAAACGTGAGAGATAAGAATATTGTGTTGCATCTAATGTTGTGCTTTGTGTGGTAAGATGGCCGGTGCCTTCTTTTCCTGAACCATGCCATACGGCTGTTGCATTGCGTATCATAAAATTTATTTTAGAGTGAAAAAATATTTATATGCAAGGTACGGCATCAAAATAAACAGCGCATATTTTATGATGAAAGCTTGTATTATCTTCACGGCTCATGAGCATACAGGAAATCTATTATCAGTTTATCGCCGGCATGAAGGAAACTTCGTGGTTAGAGTATATTGGCGTGTTTTGCGGCATCGGCAGTGTTTGGTTCAGTAAAAAAGAAAATATTCTGGTATATCCGGTAGGATTGGTGAACACCATTTTATATATCTACATCAGCATCAAAGGAAAATTATTCGGCGAAGCCAGCGTAAATTTTTATTACACCGTGATGAGTATTTACGGATGGATTTTATGGGCAAAAAAAGATACCATAAAACACGATGTTGTTTTGCATATTACTTACAGCAGTAAAAAAGAATGGATACAACAATTATTATTTTTCGGTGTTTTTTATGCAGCGATCTATTTTTCACTCACCTGGCTGAAAAATACTTTTGCTCCGGGTGCCATTCCATGGGCCGATGCATTTGCCAGTGCAACGGCATACACCGGCATGTGGTTGATGGCAAAGAAAAAAATAGAAAGCTGGGTTTGGTGGATCGCAACAAACTGCGCATCCATTCCTTTGTATTTTATTAAAGGATATGTTTTTACCAGCGTTCAGTTTGTTGTGTTATTGATTTTAGCCGTTGCCGGATTATTTGAATGGATCGAAAAAAGAAAACAATTAATTACAAATATTAATTACACAAATTAAACGAATGAATGTAAAACTGTTTTTCAAATTCGTGTAATAAAAAAAATAAACATGCCATCGTACTGCGAAGCAATTAATACCATGAAAGAAGATGAACGTAATGTTCATAAAATTTATCACGATACGCAATATGGTTTTCCGATTGAACAGGATGATGAATTGTTTTGCAGATTGATTTTAGAAATTAATCAGGCAGGATTAAGCTGGACAACCATTTTAAAAAAACAGGAATCTTTTCGCAAAGCATACCACAATTTTAATATCAAAAAAGTTGCATCCTATCAGCAAAAAGATTTTGACAGATTGATGAACGATGTCGGCATAATCCGCAATCGATTAAAAATTAATGCTGCCATAGAAAATGCAAAAACGATTTTGCAATTACAAAAACAATTTGGTTCGTTTAAAAAATGGCTCGATCATCATCATCCAAAAACAAAAGAAGAGTGGACCAAATTATTCAAATCTACATTTCGTTTTACCGGTGGAGAAATCGTAAATGAATTTTTAATGAGTACCGGATATTTACCCGGAGCGCATATTGAAACCTGTTTTGTTTATAAAAAATTAATCAAAGCAAAACCTGCATGGAAAAACAAACCATAAAAAAAATTGTTGTCATCGGTCCCGAGTCAACCGGCAAAAGTACTTTGTGCGGGCAATTGGCACAACA